>VAZQ01000646.1 GCA_005883115.1 Alphaproteobacteria bacterium
TATTCCTTGCCGGTCAGATGCACGCGCTGGCCGCCGACTTCCACCGTCTTGGTGTCGAGATTGACCACGAGATCGCCGGTCTGGATCACCGACTGGGCATGGCCCTTGGAACGGCGCACGATCGCATGGATGCGGGCAACCAGTTCGTCCTTGTGGAAGGGTTTGGTCATGTAGTCGTCGGCGCCGACGCCGAGACCCTTGACCTTGTCCTCGATGCCGGCGAGGCCGGAGAGGATCAGAATGGGGGTTTTGATCTTCGACACCCGAAGCTGCTTGAGCACGTCGTAACCGGACATATCAGGCAGGTTGAGGTCGAGCAGAATAATGTCGTAGTCGTAAAGTTTTCCGAGATCGACGCCTTCTTCTCCGAGATCCGTCGTGTAGACATTGAAACTCTCGGACTTCAGCATCAGCTCGATCGACTGCGCGACGGCGCTGTCATCTTCTATCAGCAATACGCGCATGCCAGTCCCCTATAGTCGCCGCTCCCGGGCGTCAGGTCGGCCGCACTTGCGGCACTCAAAACGCCTTTGAACAACTGATTCGGATCCTGACGACATATGGTTAACAAAATCTGATTCGTGTTTTCAAGCTCTATCCGTGCAATTTTTGCCGAATCGCCCTAAGATACTGTGCCGAACCAGTTTTTTGCACCCGCTCTCGTTCAAGCTCCACATTAAGAGACGGGTTTAACCGACTCTCACGACTCGACCTTCGTTCTGACGGGCGAGCGCTCTCAGTCACCAAAGACAGTGACGTAATGATTAACGATGCGGGTAAACACGAAGTTAAGGGCAAGCCCGCAAAGCGCGGAAACTTAAGGCTTTCGCAATGAAGGCGCTCGCCGAGCAGATCAGCGATATCGACGGCGTCAACATCTATGGCCGCGTGGTCGGCGTGCGCGGGCTGATGGTCGAGATCGCAGGTCCGATTCACGCGATGTCGGTCGGCGCGCGCATCGTGATCGACACCGGCGGCAATCGTTTCATCCCCTCCGAAGTCATCGGCTTCACCGGCAACAACGCCGTGGTGATGCCGTTCGCCGGCCTCGAAGGTGTCAGGCGCGGCTGTCGCGCGGTCATCGCCAATGCCGCAAGCCAGGTGCGGCCTTCGCCGCTGTGGCTCGGCCGCGTCCTCAACGCGATGGGCGATCCGATCGACGGCAAGGGGCCGTTGCCACAGGGTCCCTCGCCAATGCCCTACCGCAACGCGCCGCCGCCGGCGCATTCGCGCAAGCGCGTCGGCGAGCCGCTCGATCTCGGCGTGCGGGCCCTCAATACGTTCGTGACCTGCTGCCGCGGCCAGCGGCTCGGCATCTTCGCCGGCTCCGGCGTCGGCAAGTCGGTGTTGTTGTCGATGCTGGCGCGCAATGTCGATGCCGATATCACGGTGATCGGCCTGGTCGGCGAACGCGGGCGCGAGGTGCAGGAATTCCTGCAGGACGATCTTGGCGAAGAGGGGCGGGCGCGCTCGGTGGTGGTGGTGGCGACCTCCGACGAGCCCGCATTGATGCGGCGGCAAGCGGCTTACTTGACTTTAGCGATCGCCGAATATTTTCGCGATGAAGACAAGGATGTGCTGTGCCTGATGGATTCCGTCACCCGCTTCGCGATGTCCCAGCGCGAGATCGGCCTGTCGGCAGGCGAGCCGCCGACCGCCAAGGGCTACACGCCGACCGTGTTCACCGAATTGCCCAAGCTGCTTGAGCGGGCCGGTCCTGGGATCGGCGCCGGCACCATTACCGGCATCTTCACGGTGCTGGTGGACGGCGACGACCACAATGAACCGATCGCGGACGCAGTCCGAGGCATTCTGGATGGCCATGTGGTGATGGAACGGGCGATCGCCGAGCGCGGACGTTTTCCGGCGATCAACATCCTCAAGTCGGTTTCCCGTACCATGCCGAGATCAGCCGATGTCATCACCAGGGGTCGGCAAATGATGGCAACCTATTCCGACATGGAGGAGCTGATCCGGCTCGGGGCCTATCGCGCAGGCTCGAGCGCCGAGGTCGATGAGGCGATCGCCCTGCATGAGCCGCTCGAGGCCTTTCTGCGCCAGGGCAAGGACGAGGTGACCGGCCTGAATGACGGTTACCGGCAACTTGAGCAAATCCTTGGGAGTTTGGAAACGGAACGCTAACTTTGTCAGGCCATCATCCGCGCCACACAAGTAGCGATGCCGGCGGGGCCCTTGGGGGGAGCCGGTTTTGTCCCGCTTTCAGATCGGGACTTCTGGGGAGTATGAGTCGATGAAGTCACGTGAAACGCTAATCCGCCTGAAGAAGTTTCAGGTCGACGAGAAGCGCCGAAGGGTCGCCCAGATCGAAGGCATGATCGCCGACTTCCAGCGTATGTCCGTCGACCTGGAGCGCGAAATCCACTCCGAACAGGAGCGCGCCGGGATCAACGACCCCTCGCACTTCGCCTATCCGACCTATGCCAAGGCCGCGATCCAGCGGCGCGAAAATCTGACCCGCTCCGCCGACGAACTGCGCATTCAGCTTGAAGATGCCAAGAGCCTGCTGGCCGAGGCATACGAAGAGCTCAAGAAAGTCGAGCTGCTGGACGAGCGCGATCAGGCGCGCGAGCGCGCCGAGGAAAGCGCCCGGGAGCAAGCCGACCTCGACAGCATCGGCCTGATGCGCTCACGCATCGGGGCGATTGCCTGAGGCGCTTCCTCACCTCACCTGTAAACATCATCGAAAGCCCGGGCCGCGAGGTCCGGGTTTTTCGTAAGCGCAGTCCGCAGGCCGCTGCCCGGTGGCGTGGTGGCAGGATTTGGCGCAAGGTATGATACGACACCTCTGGACTGCCGCTCTTGGTGCGTACAAAAAGCGATGGCGGATCGCGATTTTGGGGACACTGAATGCTGACGCCAGCTGAGCTGGTCTGGCTGATTGCCGCCGTCGCAAAAGGGGACGAGGCCGCCTTTGAGCGCCTTTACGCGGCGACGCGGGCGAAACTCTTTGGCGTTGTGCTGCGTATCTTGCGGCGACAGGATCTTGCGGAGGAGGTCATCCAGGAGACTTACGTCAAGATCTGGAACAGTGCCGGACAGTTCAATCCCGGCCTGTCGTCGCCGATCACGTGGATGGCGTCGATTGCCCGAAACCGTGCCATCGACATCGTGCGCAAACGGGGCGAACTCTCGATCGAGGAGGAGCCGGCGGCAATGGAAGTAGCGGCCGACAGCCCGGATCCGCTGGCGCGCCGGGAGATGACCGAAGAATTGAAGCGCTTGCTGGAATGCGTCGGCCGTCTGGAGCCGGACCGGCAGAAGCTGGTGCTGCTCGCCTATTACAACTGCTGGAGCCGCGAACAATTGGCTGCAAAGTTCGAGACGCCGGTGAACACGGTCAAGACCTGGCTGCGCCGCACCGTGATGGACATCCGCGAGTGCCTTGGACTTTAGATGATGGCCTATAGCGAAGACCAGATCGCGCTCGCGGCGGAATATGCCCTCGGCACCCTGGATGCCGAGGAGCGGGTGCAGGCCGAGACCATGATGTCCGCCGACAAGGAATTCGCGG
>VAZQ01000647.1 GCA_005883115.1 Alphaproteobacteria bacterium
CTCGGTTGCATTTTGGGACAACCGCTGCACGCAACACCATGCGTTGTGGGACTATTACCCCCACAGGCGCTACGGCCATCGCGTCACGGTGTGTGGGCAGAAGCCGTACTGATTAGCTGCTGTGTGTACCGAAAACGCAGACGCGGACGTAGTGGTGATGAGTCCACCGAGGAGGGCGTGTGAGGTGATGCTGCCGGCCCGCTGGACCGGGCGCGAGATAGGCGCATCTTTGTCCAACGATCGGTGCGTTCTCACTTTATTGTAATATCTGGAATAGGATTTCAGGACTCGACGCAAGTGCGTCCCGGAAAACAGTTCTGTGCTTCCAAGAACCTAATCGCTTCGTCGAAAGTAACGTCTGCCATTCCATCGGTCTCTCCCTGACGCGCCCAGCCAGACCTGCGCCATATGGGATAGTGCACCCCCGCGATTTGCGGTCTCGAAACGTGCCCGCCATCTCTAGGCACCGTTGCGCGCGCTGCCGGTACTCGTCTGCTCTACTCGGCACGGCCCATGAACGCAGGCTGCGGCATTTGATTCAAGTCAAATACAACAGAGCACTCGACGTGAGTGTCAAACAAGCCCTCGCCTCGGAGCTGCGCCCGCACATCAAAAACGAGACACCAAAAATCGCGCTCGGACACAGACGGGGCTGCGCGGGCCTACTTTGCCGCGCGACCGTGGCCCTCAGAGACCGAACTGGCTGGCTGGGGCGGCAGGATTCGAACTCTCGAATCCAGAGACACGTGCGTGCCCCTTAGCGCGTGGCTCCATGCCGGGCATGGAGGATCCTAAACAGTTTCTGCTCACCATTTTACCTGCGGGCCGCTGACCGCCGCAGATGAGAATAGAGTGGCGCTCAGGGAATGAGCCTTCGGAGTAAGAGTGTAGTTCCAGCGCGGACAGGTATCGTGAGTAGACAACGCGAGTTCCTTCAATTGTCGTTCTGTAACCTTCCGACCCTTTCGGTAGATTTCCTGGTCGAGACGAGCTTGCTCGGTGGCGGGGCCCCCGAATCGTTCGCATCTGCGTTGGCCGGCTTTAACCAGGGCTTGCAGGAAATCGGCATTGTCGAGGGCAGAAACGCAGAAATCGAAGCGCGGTGGGCTCGGGGCGATTACGGTCGCCTACCAGGATTGGCCGCCGATCTCGTCGCGCGCGGGCGCGCGGGCCTTCGGTGATCGTCACCCAGACGCTTCCCGCCGCGCTAGCAGCGAAAGCCGCGACCACCAAAATCCCGATCGTGTTCGTCATCGGCGAGGACCCGTCACCGGGCTGAGCAATTTCATGAACCTCCTCGCCGCCAAGCGCCTCGAAGTCCTGAGCGAGACCGTGCCGAATGCAAACGCGCTCGCGCTCCTCGTCAATCCGAACAATCCAAATGCCGATCCCGATACCAAGAATCTTCAGGCGGCGGCGCAGGCGCTCGGGCGCCGCATTGAGGTGCTCAGAGCGGCCAGCGAGGACGAGCTCGAGACAGCCTTCGCCGCCATGACGCAACAGCGGCTCGGCGCACTCTTCGTCAAGCCCGACGAGCTCGCGCGACGAATCTGCCATCTCGCGATGGAAGGAGAGCGTGATCCCGTGCGACTGCATGACCAGGCGCTTGGGGAGTTGATCCCGGCAACGATGTGGCGCGAATTAAGCTAAGCAAGATCAGGAGAGCCGACTTCCGCGCCTTCGGGGGTGTGGGGGAAGGGCCGCGCGGAGGGCCAAGTGCCCTTTGCGCGCCCTTTTTGCAACGTGTAGGCCCGGCTGGCGGCTCTGCTTCTTTCCGCTTTTCCGGCCAGCTCCGGATTCTCGACTTGCAACTCATTCATAGCAGACTCCTGCCCATGCATTGGAACTCGACAACGGCCTGAGTTCCCAGCCGGCTTCGCTATTGAGTTGTCTCAACTTTTGCGACGCGGTTTCCAAGTTCCGGCGTTCGAACGCGCACCCCGCGTTAACCGGTTTACAAGCTCTCCGGAACGTCCGGTGCCTGACTCAATTTATTTTTGTGCACCTGTGGGGATTGACCCCATGCTCGAACACGACGGCCACGAATCGATTCGGCGCCCCGGACTATCGAGCGATATGCACGATGAGATTCAAGGTCGTCGTGCCTCATAGGAAAGAGCGAGGACATTCCAATGGTCGATGTCACGATTGGCGCAGCTGGAGTCATCCCTCCCGCCGAAGTGAAAGACGTAGAACTCTACCATCCGAAGAGCTGGGTGACGAAATACGTTTTTTGCCAGGACGCCAAAGTCATCGCCATCCAGTATTCGATCACTGCGCTCTCGATTGGATTGGTGGCTCTGGTGTTGTCGTGGCTGATACGGCTGCAATTGGCCTTCCCGAGTAGCTTCTCCGCCATCGCCCCCGGAGACTACCTGCAATTCATCACCATGCACGGCATGATCATGGTGATCTATCTGCTCACCGCGCTGTTCCTGGGGGGCTTCGGAAACTACCTGATCCCGCTGATGGTGGGCGCCCGGGACATGGTTTTCCCCTACGTGAACATGATCAGTTACTGGGTCTATCTGCTCGCGGTTCTGGTCCTGGTGGCGAGCTTCTCCATGCCGGGAGGTCCCACGGGCTCCGGCTGGACCTTGTACCCGCCGCAAGCCATCCTCTCCGGCACTCCGGGACAGGACTGGGGCATCATTCTGATGCTCGTCTCCCTGATCCTGTTCATCATCGGCTTCACCATGGGCGGATTGAACTATGTGGTGACGGCGTTGCAGGCGCGCACGCGGGGGATGACGCTGATGCGCATGCCCCTGACGGTATGGGGCATTATCACGGCCACCGTCCTTGCGTTGCTGGCCTTCCCCGCCTTGTTCGTCGGCTGCGTGATGCTGCTGTTCGACAGGATCCTGGGAACCAGCTTTTTCATGCCGGCCATTGTCGAGATGGGACAACACTTGAAATACCACGGCGGCAGTCCGCTATTGTTTCAGCACCTCTTCTGGTTCTTCGGCCATCCCGAGGTCTACATCGTCGCCCTGCCGGCCTTCGGCATTGTTTCCGACCTGATCGCCACCCATGCGAGAAAAAACATCTTCGGCTATCGCATGATGGTGTGGGCGATCGTCGCCATCGGTGCCCTCAGCTTGGTCGTATGGGCGCACCACATGTATGTGAGCGGCATGAACCCGTATTTCGGGTTCTTCTTCGCGACTACCACGCTCATCATCGCCATCCCAAC
>VAZQ01000648.1 GCA_005883115.1 Alphaproteobacteria bacterium
GCGCCAATCCTTCAGCCCAGAATCATTCTCAAAGGCAGGGTCGAGCGGGTCCTTGACGTAGGCCGAGGACAACAACCCGATGCTGCTCTCAAGGCCCGCCGGCTGGAGGACCACGGGTATCGAGGTTGAGACATTGTTCATGAAAAAGATCGGCTTCCAGCCGAGATCGCGGACTTTGCGGAGCGCCTGCACGGCGAACGGGGGGAGGATCGCGACGATCAGCGCATCGCAACCCGCGGCCTTGAATTGGACGATCTGCCGGTCGACCGAGGCATCCGTGGATTCGTAAGTCGCTTCCCTCACGACCGCGGCGTATTTGTCGCCCAGCACATCGCGCACGCCGGCGGTGTAGTCGCGACCGAAGTCGTTGTCCTCGTAGAGGATGCAGATCTTTGCGTTCGGATTCTGCCGGAGAATGTATCGTGTATATAGACGTGCTCCCAGCCGGTAGCTCGGGCGCATGCCGCCCATCGTGTAGGGTGTCTCCTTGTAATTGCCCCAGCGGTAGGCGCCGCTCTCGATGAAGAGCTGCGGAATTTTTCGCTCGTTGAGATATTTCGCGACCGCGAGCTGGGTAGGCGTCCCTACCGAACCGAACGTAAAGGCGACGTGGTCCACTTCGATCAGCTTGCGCGTCTCGTTCCCGGTTCGCCATGGCAGGTAGCCGTCGTCGACACTGATCAGGTTGATCTTGCGACCATTGATGCCGCCCTGATCGTTGATCATCTGGATATACGCCTTCTCCGCCACGGCAATACTCGAGATCCAGGCGACCGGACCGGTGTAAGGCATCGTCTGGCCGATCTTGATCTCGCGATCGGTCACCCCCGGCGCGTTCTCGGCCGCGGCCGAGAACGCCATCGCGCCGCTCACGAGCAGGCTGCCGAACAAGCGCCGAAACAGTGCGCGCCCGCTTTCGAACCCGCGCCGCCTCATGTCAAACATCGGCTTGCTCCCTCGGCATAACCCAATCGCAAGCATGCCACAGACCTGCCGGCGAGTCCTAAAAACAGCCGCCAACCGCGCTGGAACGCGGCGGCCCCCTTTGTGGCTTCGTAGGTTTAGTGGACCCGATGCGGCGCTTGCGTGCCGCGCGGTGAAGTTTGCGCGGGTCAACCGCGACCGCTCCCGCGGACGTTGCTTCCAAGGCGCAATGATATGGACGTGGTCAGGCTGGCGTTTCGCCTTTGAGCATGAGGCGATAGAGGTAGCGGCGCTCGCTCATGTCATAGTCGGGGTTGGCTTGGTGCATGACGCTACGGTTGTCCCACAAGACCCAGTCCCCATCACGCCACTTGTGACGGTACTCGTATTTTTTCTGCGTGGCATGCCGCATCAGCGCCTCGATCAGCGCCAGCGCCTCCCTATCCTCCATGCCAATGATGGATTCCATGCGCACCGGGTTGAGGAACAACGCCTTGCGGCCGTTCTCCGGGTGCGTGCGCACCAGCGGATGGATGCCCGGGTCTGGCAGCTTGCGGCGGCTCTCCTCGGTGATTTGGCCGAGCGGACGCGGGCTGTATTTGCTCTGGTAGACGTGAACGGCCTTCAATCCCTCTATCCGTCGTTTGGTCTTGTCCGGCAGGTCGTCGTAGGCGTCGTGCATATTCACGTACTGCGTATCACCGCCGCTTGAGGGTAGTTCGACTGCGAACAGCATCGTCGCCTTGGGCGGGCACGGGTGATTGGAGTGATCGGTATGGAACGTCTCACCCGGGATGATGCGTCTGCCGTTCTCGATCTGGTCGTTGGACACATAATCGACGCCGGGATGGCCGGGCACGTGGCGCTCTTTCTTGTCGTGCGGCTGAATCTCGCCAAACAGCTGCGCGGCGGCCTTGAATTGGTCCGGCGTGAAGTGTTGGTCGCGCATCACCAGCACGTGATGCGCGGCGAATGCGCGGCGCAGCAGGGCGCAGTTCTCGCGATCGATCGGCTGCGTGAAATCGAGGTCGGTGACCTCGACGCCGGTGTGAGGCGTCAGGGGCGTGATGGTCAACGTCATTGCATGACCCTCCACGCGCATGTTGTCAGTAAACGCTAGAGCCGCTCGGCGCGAGGGTCAAGCGGCGGCAAGATCACTCGGCCTTGAGGCCGCTCCTTGAGGCCGCTCACCTCGATCAACTGGCCCCATTTCTTATAGTCCGCTTCGATGATGCGGCGCATCGCACTCGGGCTATTGGTGGCAGGCTCGAGACCCGCAGCAAACAGAACCCTCTGCGCTTCCGCCATTGCCATGATCTTGGCGATCTCGGCGTTGAGCCTGGCGATGCGGTCGTCCGGCGTGCCGCGCGGCGCGAACAGTGCGAGCCACGAGGGTGCGCTGAAGCTGGGAACCCCGGCTTCGCTCAGCGTCGGAATATCCGGCATGGACTGCGCGCGCACGGGCTCGGCCACGCCCAAGGCGAGGACTTGACCGCTACTGATCATCGGCAGGATCGCAGCCGTATCCACCAAGCCTAAGGGTACCTCGCCGGACGCGATCGCAACCGCGACCGGTGCCCCGCCGCGATAGGGCACGGCATGCATCGTGATCCCGAGTTCTCGCTGGAGCAACTCGGCTGCTAGATGCGAGGCCGAGCCGCGACCAGCAACAGCGTAGCTCAGGGGCTTGTCCTTCGCGGCCGCGATCAGATCGGGAATCGATGCGATTTTCGCCTTAGGATTGGCGGCCAAGATGATCGGGCTGCTCACCACTTTGCTGATTGGCACCAA
>VAZQ01000350.1 GCA_005883115.1 Alphaproteobacteria bacterium
CGCAGTGCTGGCGGACGGATTTGGCGCTCGTTTTAGCGATGCGATGGAGCAGGACTCGATTCGAATTTTGTTCAAAATAGCGCGAATCGGGCGACTCGGCGGCAGACGCTGTGAGCGAAGGTATCCTGACACGGAAGCATGCGGTCGCGTAAGCGCGCCGTCGGCCCGGCCCGCATTCAAGCACGCGTTTTCATGCATCGACGCGCCTCGGTGCGGGACGTGGCATCGATCATCTTGAACAGAGCGTCGGCCAGCGGCCGCGCCACTTCATGGCGCAGCGGTGGCCGAGGGGGGCCGCGCACTGCCAGGCCATCGCTCGTGGGTGAGAGGCACGGTCAGCCGCGCACGCAATCCATCGGCTGCGAAGGATTGCTCCACCTGGCCGTTGAGCTGGCGTTCGATGACCATGCTGATCAGCCGCGAGCCGAAGCCCGGTCGCCTGCTCCGCCGGGGGACCGGCCCGCGACTCTCTTTCCAATCGAGTACAAGGGTGAGGCCTTGCTCCGTGCGCGTCACGGACCAGCTCAATTCCACGCCGCCGGAGCCAACAGAAAGACTGCCGTGCTTGCTGGCATTGGTCGCCAGCTCGTGGACCGCCATGCTCAATCCAAACGTCGGGTCGGGCTCGAGGAAGACGTTCGGTCCGCTGAGCGAGATGCGGTCGAGGAACGCAGCGAGCAAGGTGTTGAGAAGTTCGCTGAGCGACGTCGACTTCCAACCTCCTTCGGTAATGAGACGATGGGCGTTGGCGAGCGCCAGAACCCGCGCCTCGTATTTTGCCACCAGGTCGGGCAGACTTCGCGAATTCTTCGCCGTTTGCGAGAACAGGGCCAGCAGCTGCGAGAAAAGATTGCCGGAGCGGTGGCGCAGCTCGCGGATCATCAACTCATGGCGCTGATCAAGCTGTCGGCGCTGGATGGCGCCCGCCAAGACGTTCGCGACGGCTGCAAGAAACGCCACATCGTAATCGTTGAACTTGCGCCGCTTGGCGGTATGCGCGCCGAGCACGCCATAGGCACGCCCGTCACGTCCCGCGATCGGCGTGGTCAATCCGCTCACGACGCCGTGCCTTTGCAGCAGCGGCTCGCCTGTGAACCTCGTTTCGGCCGCAAGTTCTTCCACGATCACCGGACGCCCGGCGGCTAGCGTGTAGCCGGCCTGCGTTTCGCGGCCAGTCGAAACCGTCGCGGTACCGACCAGTCCCGGTTGCCATCCGATACCCGCTCTGAGCAGTAGCTCGGCGTCGCCCGGCACGAGCTCGAGGATCTTCACCATTTCGAGGTCCAGGATCTCGCCGACCGTGGTGACCACCTCATTGAAATATTTCTGCAGATCGCGTTCGGTCAGCGCGCGCGCCCCGAGCCCCGCGAGCGTTTCCTGCTGGCGCGCGCGTACGCGAACCTCGCGATTGATGCGCAGCCGCTCGGTCACGTCTCGGCACATGCCGAGCATTTGCACAACCGCGCCGTCCTCAACGATGACCGTGACCAATGCTTCGAACCAGCGCTCCTCGCGCTCCGATCGTCCCGGCAAGCGGTATTCGAGGCGACACGGCTCGCGCGTCTGCAGGCTCTTGGCGATGGCGGCGAGAACACCTGTCGCATCCTGCGGCCCAACGTCCGGCGGCGCGATCGTTACCGTCCCGTCGCTCGTGCCCTCGGGACGGCCGTGGAAATCATCGAGCTTGGTCGACCACGTCAGCTGACGGGAGCGCAGGTCCCACGACCAGACGCCGATCTGTCCCGCATCGAAGGCGCGTTGAAACAGTTCCAGAGCGGACGAGCCAGGCGGCGTTGCTTCGCGAACACGACTGTCGGTGGTTTCAAGCTTGTCTTGTATCTCAGGCACTTTCACATCCACGACGCGACGATCTTGATTTGGATCCAGCGGAGCCTCGGGCGCAGCTTTCGTTTCGTGATTGGCCGAATTCTTGTCCGCAGTTCGTTCGAGTCAAGCGCCGGTTCCATTCGCAGCTTGTCACCCGAGTCCCGCCGCGCTGCAGCGGACCAACAACCAAGGCGCATCTTGCTTGTTTAGTGCGCGGCCGCGGCCGCTTGGTTCAGATCGCGAGCCCATAACCGTTGAGGTGCCAGAAAGCCTCGACATTTCGAACGAAGGAACCGCGAGTGCGGGATCGCCCTCGCCCTCTTGCCGATTACCGCGTTATAAGCCGCTGATGTCGCGCAGGTTCCGCGAGCGCCTCGAGCCGTCGGCCCTCCGGCCGATACGCCGCATGCTCGGAATGCCTTGAATGCGCCGGATGCGAGCGTGTCTTTAGGACACGCAGCGCCCCGCGACTTGTGCCAATGGCGTTTGTCCGATGGCGCTGACGATGGGCTCGCAGCCATCGAGCAGTCTGGGCTTGGGAGCGGGCGCAGGCGCCGGCTGCATCTCGGCAGGCCCGTTCACGGCGTTGCGGCTCTTGATCGAGACAAGCGGCAGGCGGTCGCTCTTGAGCGCGCGGTTCACCACTGGCGCGCCGCGAGAAAACGACGCCGAAGCGGTGCTGGTGGCGGAAAGTTCGAGACAAAGGAGGAAGGCCGCGATCGCAAAGAGTGCCCCGCCGCAGCCGACGAAGTATCGCGTATAACGCCGCATGGGTTGCTCCCCACGATCCCTGTGCTCATTAGTCGCGTGAACCGGCGAGAAGGTTCACGCGCCGCGCTCCCGGGATTCGTGCAAGGTCGGCCGCGCCAATGGAGACTCCCTCGCAACCTATTGAGGAAAAGGACGATTTGCCCACCAGGGCGGCGGGATTTGACGTTCGCCGCAACCGTTTCGCTGCGGCCAGGCAAGGGCTATTTCAAAAAGCGTGTCGGCCGCACCGGTCGCGGGATTGGCCAGGAACCAATCCGCGACTCGTGCGTTGGACGAGGTAGCCGGCCGCCCATTTCCCCCTCCCCGTGCTCGGCCGGTTATCTAGGGCGTAGTCGACGGATTAGGTCGGCTACGCCCCGTCTTTTTTGTCGGGGCGGTGCGGTCTTTTCTCAGCCGACGTGTCTCAGCCGACGTGCCCGGCGACGCGCATCGGAACTTTTGCTCTCGCGCCGGGTTTTCCCGCCATCTCCAGCATTGGCAGGAGCAAGTGATGAATTGGGATCGTGTCGAAGGCAGTTGGAACGCGTTCAAGGGCAAGGTTCAACAGAAGTGGGGGAAGCTCAGCGACGACGACCTCAACGTAATCGAAGGCAAGCGCAGCGAGCTCAGCGGCCGACTCCAGCAGCACTATGGCGTGGCCAAGGACGAGGCCGAGCGCCAGATCGACACTTGGCTCAAAAGCGTCAACTAAGCGAGCGACAGCCGGTTGGCTGCGCCAGCAAGTCATGTTTCAGCGATCCGGATATTCCCGCGCAATCTCCGCCCAAATCGGCGACATCGAGCAGCGTTTGCGCACGCTGGAGCGGCACCTAGAAGCGGCGGGCAGCCGCTCGGCCGCAACCGCCGCGCAGGCGGCGAATCATGTTGGCGAAAACGTCGCTTCGGCATTGAGCAGCATCGCCGAGAATCTGCGCGGACGCGCCAATTCCATGCGCGACGACGTGGCGAAAATTAGCGGCGACGCGGCCCAGCTCGGGGATCAGGCTCTGCGCCGCCTCGCCGACGAGGTCGAGCATCGGCCGCTGGTCACGCTCGGGGTCGCCGTTGCGGTCGGCATTCTCGTCGGCTTGGCGAGCCACCCGCGCGCGAGCCGACCCCGACGCGCCCCTGTTCGGCGCCGGCACTAACGGCGCGCCTGCGCGCCGATTTTCCTACATCACGCGGTGACGCGCCGCTCGCGGCGCTTGGCGGTACGCTCGAAGAACAGCGCTTGGCTGGCAACCGCCGACACGGTGGCCGGCTGGAACGGCTTGGCGATGAGGAAGGCGGGCTCGGGTCGCTCGCCGGTCAGGAAGCGCTCGGGATAGGCGGTGATGAAGATCACGGGCGCTTCGAAGGACGCGAGCAGTTCGTTGACGGCCTCAAGTCCCGAGCTGCCATCGGCGAGTTGGATATCCGCCAGAATGAGCCCTGGTTGCTTTTTCTTGGTCAGCGCCAAAGCCTCCGCATGGGTGCGCGCAACGCCAAGCACGCGGTGGCCGAGGCTTTCCACCAGCGTCTCGAGCTCCATCGCAATGAACGTGTCATCCTCGATGATGAGAACGTCCGTCGCGATCTCGGCCGCAAGCTCGCGGCCGGATTCCTCGACCAAGCCGCGCAGCTTCATCACGTCGATATCGAGCACGCGTGCCGCGTCCGGCTCGGAGAAGCCTTCGAGCGCGACCAAAAGAAATGCCTGGCGGGGAAGCGGCGTGATGTTGGCAAGCTTGTGCTCGCCGGGAAGCTCGTCCTCGCCGGTCGGCGGTGCGCCGTTGACGGCGACTGAGTTCCAGATCCTGGTGAATAGACGATAGAGGGCCACACGGGGGCCTCTGGGGTCCTCAATCACTGCGCGATCGGCGATCAGCGCTTCAAGGCTCGCCGCGACATAGGCGTCGCCGGAGGCCTGGCTTCCGGTCAGCGCCCTTGCATAGCGGCGCAAGAATGGCAGGTATTGTGCTACCGCAGCAGAGGAATTCGACACGGCACCCTCCCATTTAGCTGACATTACCGGCACAAACGGCGCTGTGGGAAAAAAGTTCCACGAACCGGAACGAACCATACTGGCTCACGTTATCATGCGATGAGCACAGAGGGGCCCCGGGCCGGGGGATTTGGCCCGGGGGGCGCAAAATGAACGAGAGAAAACCGGGTCGAGCAGGCAATCCGCAGGAAGGCGCTACTCGGCCGGGCTCGATACAGAACAATCCGCTCAGGTCAGAGGCGACCATGCATACCGACGCTCAAGTTAGAAAGCCGGGGGGCCGCCTCAGCCGTGAGGATCAGCGTAGAATTGGCGACATCCTTCAGCGCGTCTACGACGAGGTTCTGCGCCAAGGCGTTCCCGACCGCTTCAAGGACCTGCTGCACCAGTTCGACCGGGCCGAGGAGGACGGCGAGGCTGCGACGGCTGCCCGGCGGCAAGGCGAGGGACACCACGAAACTGATCGTCTGGTTGGGGCCAAGGCATTCGACAACAAGGGGTCGAGATCATGACGATGCGATCATCCGTTCGTGACGCGATGCTCGCAGCGGTCCCGAGTTTGCGGGCATTCGCCATTTCGCTTTGTGGCAACGTGGATCGCGCCGACGATCTGGTGCAGGAAACGCTGCTGCGTGCCATGGCGAACATCGACTCGTTCCAGCCGGGCACGAACATGTCCGCCTGGCTGTTTACGATCCTGCGCAACCTGTTCCGCTCCGAATACCGCAAGCGGCGGCGCGAGGTCGAGGACACCGACGGCACCTATGCCGAGACCTTGAAGTCGCACCCGGAGCAGCACAGCCGGGTGGAGTTCGACGAATTCCGCGCCGCCCTGGCGAAATTGCCGCCGGATCAGCGGGAGGCGCTCATCCTCGTCGGCGCATCGGGCTTCTCCTACGAGGAGGCTGCCGCCATCTGCGACTGCGCGGTGGGAACGATCAAGAGCCGCGTCAATCGGGCGCGCACCCGCTTGTCGGGCCTTCTCTCGATTGAGGGCACGGACGATTTCGGTCCGGACCATGCCACCCGCGCAATCCTCTCGGCGGGCGGCCGCGGCTGATCACCACGTCGTCATCAGCGCGCGCCGGCCGCAGGGTCGCGTGCGCGCTCTCACGGATGCACATCCTCCGTGAACCAGTCCGTCGGGAGCTCGTAACCCAATCCGCGCTCCTTCGCCTTGCGGTAGACGAGGGCGCCTGCGGCCGCGAACTGATAACCGAGGCCGATATTATTGATAAAGCAAGTCACGTCTGCATCCGACCTGCGACCTTGGGTCCGCCCGACCACGAGCTGGGGCAGGGTCGGAAGCTTGTCAAAATCGATTTCCTCCGCCAGCCGCCAGCCTCGGCCCTGCGCTTTCTCCTCGATCACGGCACCTTTCGTAGCGACGTGTATGGGGGCGGGATCGTTCCAGTGAATAACGACGCGGTCGGCGCGCTTGATCGCGTTGATCTCGATCTCCGGCCGCTTGATCGAGCTCAGGTGCATCCCTGGCTCGATCCAGCGTTCGAAGAACACAGGGTCGATGGAGTTGGTCGCGCACATCACGATGTCGACCCCTTTGGTCGCATCCTCCGGTAGCGCCACGGCAGTCACTTCGATGCCAAGGAGCGCGCTCATGGCGTCGCTGAACGCTGCACGGCTTTTTGGATTGGGGCTGAAGCAGCGAACGCTCGTAACCTCGCGCACGGCGCAGGCCGCCATGACTTGCGCGCCGGCTTGCCAGCCGGAGCCGAGAAGCCCGATGCAGTTTGCATTCGTGCGGGCGAGATGCTTGATCGCGATGCCGTTGGCGGCGCCCACGCGCATGCGCTGCATGACGCCGTCGGGCAGGATTGCCAACGGCTCACCGTTTTCGACCGAGAACAGCAGTACCAATCCGACGTAGCGATTATTGGGCGCGGCAGCGATTTTTTCCCGGCGCATGGCATTGCCCCGCTTGGGCCAGGTAATGATATCGGAGTTGATGCGCACGGCGCCGACGCCGAGGCTGGGAGCCACACCATCCATCGACTTGAGGCTGTAGAGCGCATCGCCTCGTGTGGTCGGCGTAAAGCAGTCGGAGCGGGTCCGCGATACGCCGCGTCCTTCGGCCAATTCGGCGTAGGCCTCTTCCATGACAGCGATGCATTCGCGCATCGTCAGGAGCGTTTCGACATCGTCGTTGGAGAGGATCAGCGTCATTCGCGTGTGCCGGCGGTTCACAGTAACCTAGCACGCTGCTGCGGCCGTCGCTCCGGCTTGATTGTGGAGGGTCCCGCTTTACGACGCGCGCCCCGTCGGCAGACCGGCCGCTTCACGGAATTCATCGTGCTGGCGCACTAGCCACGGGGTCCGTCCCAGTGCACATAGTGGGGCAATGTTCGAGGGGTTCATCCGAACCGAGGTCAAGACCAGCGGCGCGCGCATCGTGACAGTGCGCGGCGGCAACGGGCCGGCGCTGCTATTGATGCACGGCAATCCGTTCTCGCACCTCTCCTGGCACAAGATCGCGCCGCGCTTGGCGGGCGAATTCACCGTTGTCGCCACCGACCTGCGTGGCTACGGAGATTCGGAAAAGCCGCCTGGGGGGCCGGACCATAGCGGCTATTCGTTCCGCGCCATGGCGCAGGACCAGATCGAGGTGATGGCCTCGCTCGGCTTCGAGCGCTTCTACGCCGCCGGCCATGATCGCGGCGCGCGCGTGCTCCATCGCATGTGCCTCGACCATCCGGAGAAGGTCGCGCGCGCCGCCATTCTCGACATCATTCCGCAGCATCATCTGCTCAACAACGTGACGCGGGAGTGGGGCACTTTCTCCTGGCATTGGTTTTTCATGATCCAGCCATACGATTTTCCCGAGCGGCTGATGGGTGCCGATCCCGACTATTTCATCGAGAAGAAGCTTGCTAAGACCGAGCAGGGTTTGAGCTTCTTCGATCCGGCCGCGCTCGCGGAATACAAGCGCTATTTCCGCGACCGCGCGACCATCCACGCGATGTGCGAAGACTACCGCGCGACGCACGGCGTTGATCTCGACATGGATACCGCGGACTTTGCGGCCGCACGCAAGATCACCTGCCCGGTGCTGCTCTTATGGGGCGCAACCGGCGGCGTCGGCCGCAACCACAAACCGCTGGAGATCTGGCCTCGGTATGCCTCGAACATCCGCGCCGGCAAGGCGCTCCCTTGTGGGCACTATCTCTCCGACGAAGCGCCCGAGGAAACCTACCGCGAGTTGCGCGCCTTCTTTGCGGCGGCGGATCCTGGAAAGGCCTGATCGGTGGAAGCGAACTCGACAACGACCGCGCGTCGACGCCCCTGGTACACCATTCTCTACGTCCAAGTTCTGATCGCCATTGCCGTCGGCATCCTGATCGGGCACTACTTTCCGAACACCGGCGTTGCGCTTAAGCCGCTCGGCGACGGCTTCATCTCCCTCATCAAGATGATGATCGGGCCGGTCATCTTCTGCACGGTCGTGCACGGCATCGGCTCGATGCGCGACCTCAAGAAGATCGGCCGGGTCGGCGTCAAGACCCTCGTCTATTTCGAAGCCGTATCGACGCTGGCGCTCGCCATTGGGCTCATCGTCGGGGAAGTTCTGCAGCCGGGCAGGGGATTTCGATATCGACCCGGCGACGCTCGATCCCAATGCCGTCGCCAGCTTTGTTCGCCGCGCCAAGGAAGAGGGCCTGGTCGGCCACCTG
>VAZQ01000351.1:0-955 GCA_005883115.1 Alphaproteobacteria bacterium
CATTGGTCTGCGGATGCACCGAAACGGAGCCGGCGAGACCGGCTTCGAGGTGATCGTTGGCGGCGGGCTCGGGCGCACCCCGTTCATCGGAAAGACAATCAAGCCCTTCCTGCCGAAGCGTGATCTACTCAGCTACGTCGAGGCGATCATGCGCACCTACAACCAGTATGGCCGGCGCGACAATATCTACAAGGCGCGCATGAAAATCCTCGTCCACGAGATTGGCGCGGAGGAATTTGCGCGCGAAGTCGAGCAGGAATGGCGGTCGATCAAGGATGGCGCGCTTGCGCTCGATCCCGCCGTTGTTGCCGATATCGCGGCGCGGTTTCGCTATCCCGACTACGAGATGCTCGCTGACGATCCGCCCGAGCTGGCGCAAGCTCGCGCGGACAAGCGCTTCCGCACATGGCTCAACAATTCGGTCACCAACCACAAGGTCGCCGGCTACGCCATCGTGACGCTCTCGCTCAAGCCGGAAGGCGGGCCGCCCGGCGACGCCACCGCGGCGCAGATGGACGCCATCGCCGAGCTTGCAGACCGCTACAGCTATGGCGAGATTCGTGTGGGGCATGAGCAGAATTTGGCGCTGCCGCACGTCGCCCAGCGCGATCTTCCGGCGCTGTGGCGCGCGCTCGACGAGGTCGGGGTCGCCACCCCAAACGTCAATCTCATCTCCGATATCATCGCCTGCCCAGGCCTCGACTATTGCAGCTTGGCGAATGCCCGCTCGATCCCTATCGCCGAGGAGATCACACGCCGCTTTCGCAATCTCGATTTGGCCCGCAATCTCGGACGGCTGCACATCAACATCTCCGGCTGCATCAATGCGTGCGGGCACCATCACATCGGGCACATCGGCATCCTGGGCGTGGAGAAAAACGGCGAGGAATATTACCAAGTCACGATCGGTGGCCGTGCCGATGAGCGCGCCGAGCTCGGCACGATTTTGGGACCG
>VAZQ01000351.1:963-14830 GCA_005883115.1 Alphaproteobacteria bacterium
GGACCGGCGGTGCCGTATGGTGAGATCGCTGACGTGGTCGAGGACCTCGCCGTAGCCTATCTCGAGTTGCGCGCGGGCCCGGATGAGCTGTTCATCGATACCGTCAAGCGCATCGGGATCGAGCCGTTCAAGGAGCGCGTCTATGCCGCTCGTTAAGGCAGGCCAGATTATCGAAGATCGTTTCGTGCGCGTCCTTGACGACGCGCCGGTGCCGGAAGGCATTGCGGTTATCTTGCCAGCGACGCGGCTCCTCGCCGACGCAGGCGAGCTTCTCCTGCGTCAGGCGCCGACGGGCGTCATTTGGCCCAACGAGCGCAAGGTCGCGGAGCTCGCTCCCTATCTCGACTGGCTGGCGCTCGTTGCGCTGGTGTTTCCAAATTTCCGCGACGGCCGCGCCTACAGCCAGGCAAGGATTTTGCGCGAGCGGCACCAATTTCGCGGCGAGTTGCGCGCGACCGGCCAAGTCCTGCGCGACCAGCTCCTGTTTCTGCAGCGCGCCGGCTTCGACGCCTTCGAGGTGACCAAGAACGCCGACGCAGCCGCATTCGCCGAGGCTGTACATCGCTACAGCGTGTTCTATCAGCCGACCGGGGATGGGCGTCCGAGCACGCTTACCGCTCGTCGCGTCCGTAGTGCATCATTCGCGGCGCGAGGGCAGCGCGAACACGTCCTGTGATTCATGCTCAGAGCCGGTCTTTATATTTCATCCACGTTACAAAGGCGTATCCGATTGTCGCGAGAAACAACGACGCAAAATAAAGGGCGGCGACAAACTGACCTTCTAAGTAAAGGAGCAGCGCAGCGCACAAGATCGCTGCGGCTCCTAGTACCGTGGACAGCAAATACTTGCGGCGGGGCTCTGCAGGAAATGATCGCTCCCATATGAGAAAATCCAACGCAACACGCACTCTGTAAGGATCTCTAAATTCTGGCGGGAAGAAGGGTCTGACTTGCTCAAGCGCAGCGTAATAAAAGCCTGCTGCTGCACCGGCAAGAATCAACATGAGTAAAAATAGTAGTCCACTCATAACGCCGGCCTGCCGCACTGAGCGGCGTGTCCCGGGCGAAGCGCAGCACTTCAAGGGCGTTTACGCCCGCAGACCCTGGATCGTTCCTGTCCGTAGCGGTCCCGGATCAGCGGTGCACCGCTTCGCGCTGCACCGCATCCGGGACACGCGTTATTAATGGATATGCCCCGCGCGCACGAGCCGGCCGGGCAGCGCGCCCGTGTGCTCGCCCCGCTCGAAGGTTGGCGTGCCAGCCAAGAATGTGGCGACGTAACCGTCGACCCGCTGCACGAAGCGGCGCCCGCCGGCAGGAAGATCATTGACGAGCTCCGGCTGGTAGAGCCGCAGGCCGTCGAAGTCGATCAGGTTGATGTCAGCGCGCAGGCCGGGCGTGAGCCGGCCGCGGTCGTGCAAGCCGAAGAAATTCGCCGTCTCACTGGTCTGCCGCTTGACCAACAGCTCCAGCGGTAGGCGCGGACCGCGCCGCCGATCTCGGCCCCAGTGCAGCAGCATGTAGGTCGGCACGCCCGCATCGATGATTGAGGCGCAATGCGCGCCGCCGTCGCTAAGTCCCAGCAGTGTCCCGGAATCGGTGAGCATCTCGCGGATGGGCTCGTGATCGCCGCAGACGTAGTTCACCACCGGGAAAAACAGGTAACGGTTTTCGGTCTCGGTGAGATAATCGTAAGCGACCTCGTCGGGCGTGCGTCCCTCGCGCGCGGCGATGGCGGCAACGCTCGCCTCCTCGCTGGGCTCGTAATCCGGCGGATCTCCCATCACGAAGAACTTGTCCCAGTGCGTAGTGATGAGCTGCCTGAACTGCGCCAAGCGGCTCACTTCCTCTGCCGAGGGTTTCTCGTTGAGGATGCGGCGCCGCAAAGCCGGGTCGCGCAAGCGACGGCGCTGCTCGGGGATGCTCAGGCCATCAAGCTGCCGGTAGCTCGGCCGGACCGAGAACGGGTTGAGCGCGGTACCAATGCCGAGCATGACGCCGATCGGCCGACCGGCGATTTGCGCCGTCAAATGCGCGCCCTCTGCGCGCGCTGCGTGCACCGCAGCCAACAGCCGCCGCCACCGTTCCGGATCTTCGTACCGGTCGGTCAGGAGAAACCACACCGGGCGACGGGTTTCCTTGGCTAGGCGCGTCAACCACGCAAGTTCGTCGACCTCGTCGTCGAAATCGCTGTTCATTCCAAAGGCGCCGGCCCCCACGTCGCCCAGCGCCGAACCGATGCCCAATAGCTCTTCGCTCGCTGCATATCGCGAGGGGACCATTTCGCCGACCGGAGTCTTGTGCGAATCCGTACGCGAAGTGGTGAAGCCGAAAGCGCCGGCGTGTAGCGCCTCGACCGTAAGACGGCGCATCTCGGCGATATCGTCGGGCCGCGCCGCCTCGAGGCGAATGGCGCGCTCGCCCATGACGTAGACGCGCAGCGGGTGGTGGGCGATCTGGGCGGCGATGTCGATCGCGCGCGGCCGGCGCTCCAGCGCATCGAGGAAGTCCCGAAAGGTCTCCCACTCCCAGGTCAACCCGTCGGTGAGGACGACGCCGGGGATCTCTTCTACCCCCTCCATCAACTCCATCAGCGCCGCGCGATGCTGCGGGCGCACGGGGGCGAAACCGACGCCGCAATTGCCGAACATCGCAGTGGTGACGCCGTGCCAGCACGAAGGGCCGAGCAGCGGGTCCCAGATTGCCTGCCCGTCATAATGCGTGTGCACGTCCACCCAGCCGGGCGTCACCAGGAGCCCCGTTGCATCGATCTCGCGCCGCGCCGGACCTAGCTTGCCGCCGACCTCGGCGATGCTCTCGCCCGCGATGGCTACATCGCCGGTAAAGGCGCCCTTCCCGGTACCATCAATGACGGTACCGCCGCGAATGACGATGTCGTGCATGGGCTCCTTAAGCCTTGGGCGCAAACGATGATGCACCTTCCGCCAAGGCGATGCAATGCGAGGCAATCGCCTGGGAGGCAATGATCCAATCCCGCAAGCGACTCTTTCCCGTTCATTCCCGCGCAAGCGGGAATCCAGATTATCATCGGTCTGGGTCCCCGCTTTCGCGGAGACGAGCGGAAACGATTTCCCGGCAAGCACGAGGAGCCATTCGATGCCAAAGACCCCGGATTATTTCGTCGGCAAGACGATCATTATTACCGGCGCGGCGAGCGGCATCGGCCGCGCCGCGTCGCTGATTTTTGCCCGCGAAGGCGCGAACGTCGTGTGCGCGGACATCAATATCGACGGCGCGAAAGAGACCGCCAAACAGGTGGTCGCGCAAGGCGGCAAGGCGTTGGCGCTTGCGACCGACGTTACCTCGCGCAGGCAGGTCAACGACATGGTGCACCGGGCGATCGAGACGTTTGGACCTGTGCAATTTCAGTTCAACTCTGCGGGCGCGGCGCTACGGCGATCGAGGTTTCTCGATATCGATGATGCGCTGTTCGAGAGCACCTTTGCGCTCAACGTCAAGGGGACGCTCTACTGCATGCAGGCCGTTTTGCCGCACATGCTCGAGAATGGGCACGGCGTCATCGTCAACATGGCGAGCATGGCGCACCGGCGCGGCGGGCCGGGCTCTTCCGTGCATTATGCGGCGGCAAAGGGAGCCGTCGTCTCGATGACGCTCGGCGTGGCGCGCGAATTCGCGCAGGCCGGCATCCGTTGCCTGTCGATTTCGCCTGGGCCCATTCGCACGCCCTTCCAGAGCGCGGCGCAGACCCCGCCGGAACTGATACAGCATTTTCTCGACGACGTGCCGATGAAGCGATTTGGCGAGCCCGAGGAAATCGGCGAGTTGGTGCTCTTTATGTGCTCGGACGCTTGCCACTTCATGACGGCCGATACCGTTTATGTGAACGGCGGCGGCGGCTGGCGTTGAGCACTTCTATCTGTTTACTCGACCTCGTCCGCGAGCCGCAGCACCGCATTGAGCAGCACTGAGGCGCCAGCCTCGAGGTGCTCGGGCGCGGTATATTCGTGCACATTGTGGCTCAATCCGCCGACGCTCGGCACGAAGATCATGGTCGCAGGGCAGAGCCGCGCCATCATTTGCGCGTCGTGGCCGGCGCCGGAGAAAAGCCGGCGGCAGGGAAGCGCGAGCTCGCGCGCCGTCGTTTCGACGAGCGAGACCATCTCTGCTGGAAACGACACCGGCTCGAAGCGCGCGAGGCGACGCGTTGCGATTGCGACATGCTCCTGTTGAGCCAGGCGCTCGAGGAAGTCAGCGAGTTGTTGATCGGCCTGTTGCAGCAGGCTGGCATCGGTATTGCGCAGATCGACCGTCAAGACCGCCCGTTCCGCGACCACGTTCACGAGATTGGGGTAAAGCTCGATGCGGCCGACCGTCCCCTTCTGCTGGCCGCCCATGCCTTGCGCGAGGCGGCGCACGAACACCGCGATCTCGCCGGTGGCGCAGGCTGCATCGCGCCGCAGGTCCATTGGCGTGGTGCCGGCGTGGGCGGAGCGACCGGTAATCGAGACCTCCGTCCAGGAGAGCCCGGTGATCCCTTCGACGGCGCCGATAACGAAATGTTCGTTCTCGAGGATCGGCCCTTGCTCGATGTGCAGCTCGAGGTACGCGTGCGGCGTGAGAAAGCCGGGGCATGCATTGCCGGCATAGCCGATGCGCCGCAACTCCTCGCCGACCGTCGCACCGTCGATGCCGCGCACAGCGTAGGCCTCCTCGAGTGCAAGGCCGCCGACATAGACCAGGCTTCCCATCGCATAGGGTGGAAAGCGCGATCCCTCTTCATTGGTGAAGGCGACGAGCGCCAGCGGCCGCCGCGTGGTTTGGTCCGCGTGGTTAAGCGCCTCGCATGCCTCGAGGCCCGCCAGCACGCCGTAAAGGCCGTCATAGCGGCCGCCGGTCCCCACCGTGTCGACGTGAGAGCCGAACATGACCGGCGCCAACTCCTCGCGGCCGGCACGCGTGCCGATGATGTTGCCGATGGCATCGACGCTCACCCTCAAGCCGATCTCGCGCATCCACCGCACGAGCAGATCGCGGCCGGCGCGGTCTTCCTCGCTGAGCGCGAGCCGGCAGTTGCCGCCGCCGGGCAAGGCGCCGATGCGGTTGAATGCATCGAGCCGGCCGAGCAATCGCTGGAGGTCGATCCGAGGCGATGTCCGCATCCCCGCTCCGCCGCGCATTCTCGTGCAGGCTGCTGGTCCAGTCTATCATGGATCACATGAATTTCGGGATCACGCTCTCGAACCGCGCGGTGCCACTCGGGCTTTGCAGCGTTCGCGATCTGCTCGCGCTCGCCGATGCGGTTGAAGCATGTCCGGCACTGGATTCGGTTTGGTGCGGTGATGCCCTCTTCGTCAATCGGCGCCTCGACGCCTTGACGCTGCTCGCCGCGGTTGCGGGGCGGACCGAACGTGTGCTGCTTGGGCCGGCCTGCATGGGCTCGTTCGCGCTGCGCAATCCGCTCGTCTTCGCCTATGAATGGGCCTCGCTCGACGTGTTGTCGAACGGGCGCACTCGGCTTGTCGCTTGCGCCGGCGGCGGCTCGTCTGCGCTGTGGCAGGCGGAGGGCGAAGCACTCGGCATCGCGGCAGGAGAGCGGCGCAGGCGGATGATCGAGAACATCCACGTGCTGCGGCACCTCTGGACGAAGGACAACGAGCCGTTCGTCGGGCAATTCACCAGTTTCTCGAACGTCACGCTGGAACCGAAGCCGGTTCAATCGCCCTGTCCGATCTGGCTGGCGACCGACAGCGCAGGTCGATTCTGGCGGCTCGGAGTTTGCGCTTACGCGCGTCGGAAGGATTGCGGACGGCTGGATGACGCACTCCGTCGGCCCACACGGATTCAAACGGTCATGGGAGTTCATCCTGCGGGTCGGCCGTGAGAGCGGCCGCGACATGTCTTCCTTCGACAACGTCCTGTATCACCATATCAACGTGAACGCGGACAAGCAGGACGCGCTCGCCGATTCCAAGCGGTTTCTCGATCTCTACTATTCTGCCGATTACACGCAGGCCCGGCTGGAATCCTGGCTGACCTACGGCTCGCCACGGGAATGCGTCGAGCAGATCAAAGGATACAAGGCGTCGGGTTGTCGGCGCATCACCTTTCGGATTTCCACCATGGGTGATCAGATGGCGCAGTTCCGGCGTGTCATCGAGGACGTGCTGCCATACGTCGATTAGACGTGGAACAGGATGGAGAGACGTGCATGCAGACGCTCGGCCTCGGCTTCACCTGGGAGCAGCTCTCGCCCGGACAGCGGTTTCGCACGCTCAATCGCACTATTACCGAGACGGATCTGGTGCTCTTCACCGGCGTGACCGGAATGCTGGAGACGATTTTCATCGATCGCACGTTCGCTGGCGAGAAGGGCGCAATTCAAGGCCAGTTCGTGCCGGCCGCTTTGACCTATAGCCTGATCGAAGGGTTGCTTTGCCAAAGCATGATCCAGGGAACGGGCCTTGCGCTGCTCGACCTCAACCAGCGGGTTTTGGCGCCCGTTCGCGTCGGCGACACGATCCACGGCGAAATCGAGATCACATCCGTTCGCCCCACGTCCAAGGGCAACCGCGGCATCGTCGTGTCGAAGATCGACGTGAAAAACCAGCAAGGCAATGTGGTGATGACTTACGAAGCCACGCGCATGCTGGCAGGCCGCTCGGCCGATGCAGACACGCCGCGAACGGCATAAGGTGCGGCGTATATGCGGGGATTGAAGGATCGCACCGTGCTGGTGACCGGCGCCGCTAACGGCATCGGCGCAGCGACGGCGCGCCGGCTTGCGGAAGAAGGCTGTGCGGTCGGGATTTTGGACGTGGATATCGCTGCGGGCGAGGAGGTCGCCGGCGAGATCGCCGCGCGGGGAAGGCGAGCAACCTTCTACGCTGTGGATATTACCGACTACGATGCGGTGTCGCGCGCGGTGGAGACCTTCGAAGCCGCCTTCGGGCCAATCTCATTTCTCGTCAACAATGCCGGCTGGGACCGCGCCTGCAATTTCCTTGATACGGAGCCTGACTTCTGGCGCAAGATCGTCGCGGTTAATCTGTTCGGTCCGCTAAACGTCACGCATGTTGTCCTGCGCGCCATGACGGCGCGCGGCTTCGGACGCGTCGTCAATGTCGCGTCCGACGCGGGGCGGGTCGGCTCCTCGGGAGAGGCGGTCTATTCCGCCTGCAAGGGCGGCATCATCGCCTTGACAAAAACGCTCGCGCGCGAGCTCGTGGGCAAAGGCGTGATCCTCAACACGATCTGCCCGGGTCCGACCGACACCGCCATTCTGCGCAGCTTCCTGGAAGGCCCGGAAGGCGCGCGCATCGCCGAAGCGCTCAAGCGCGCCATTCCGATGCGGCGGCTTGGCGTGCCGGAGGACTATCCGGGGCTCATCGCCTTCCTGCTGTCGGACGACGCCGCCTATATGACCGGCCAGACGATCAGCGTCTCGGGCGGGCTCACCATGCATGGATGAAGGACCGTGAGCAGATGATGATCGACGTCTTCAACCATTTCATGCCCAAGGCCTATCTCGATCGGCTCGGCACGCTCATCCCTGGCCATATGGTGCTCGCCGCCTTTCCGAGGCTGGCGACGCTTTGGGACATCGATGCGCGGCTCGCGCTCCTCGATGGGTTCGACGGACTGCAGCAGGTGCTCTCGCTTGCCAATCCGCCGCTCGAGCTCATCGCTGGGCCGCAGGAGACGCCCGATCTCGCGCGCATGGCAAACGATGCGCTGGCAGAACTCTGCGCCAGATATGGCGACCGCTTTCCGGCCTTCGTGGCGGCGCTGCCAATGAACAACATCGATGCTGCGCTCGCCGAGATCGACCGCGCGGTGAACGACCTCGGCGCCTGCGGTGTCCAGCTGTTCACGAACATCGCCGGTAAGCCGCTTTCGGCGCGCGAGTTTCGCCCGATCTTCCGGCGCATGGCGGCGCACGATCTGCCGGTCTGGCTGCATCCCATGCGCGGTCCGAATTTTCCCGATTATGCGAGCGAACAGGCATCCGAGGCGGAGATCTGGTTTAGCTTCGGTTGGCCCTACGAGACCAGCGCCTGCGTGACGCGGTTGATTTATTCGAAAATATTTGACGAGCTGCCGGACCTCAAAATCATTACCCATCACATGGGTGGCATGATCCCGTACTTCGCTGGCAAAATTAATCTCGGCTTCCGCCAGATTTTTTTCGGCACGCCCGAACGCAATCCGGCGGCGGAGGACGTGGGTCTCAAGAAGCCGGTGATGGAGTATTTCAAGAAGCTTTATGCTGATACCGCGCTCAACGGGGAGATTGCGCCGACGCGCTGTGGACACGCGTTCTTCGGAACGTCGTCGTGCCTGTTCGCGACCGATGCCCCCTTCGACGCCGAGCAGGGCCGCGGCTTGATCGCCAATACGATCAATGCGCTCGAAGCGCTTCCCGTTTCCGCGGCGGAGCGCGAGAAAATTTTTGCCGGGAATGCCCGCTTGCTGCTCAAACTGCCGGCGCGGAGCGCGGCCCGAGCATCGCCATGAAGACTCAGGTCATCAGCATCAAGCTGCGCGACGGGGAAATGGGAGCCTATCTCGCCATCCCAGACCGCACCCCGGCCGGTGCCATTATCGCCATCATGGAAATCTGGGGCGTCAACGAGACCATGCGCCGGCACGCGCACGAATTCGCGCAAGCCGGATTCGTCTGCCTGGTGCCGGACCTGTTCTGGCGGCAGGAGCCCGGCGTCGAACTCTCCGACCACGATCCGGAGCAGGTGAAAAAGGCTTTCGATCTCTACTACGACTTCGACTACGACCTCGCCGTGCGCGACATGGAGGACACGTGGCATCACCTGCAAAAGCTACCCGAGTGCAACGGCAAGGTCGGCGCGGTCGGCTATTGTCTCGGCGGCAAGCTCTGCTATCTCATGTGCTGCCGCACTGACATCGACTGTGCGGTCGCTTATTACGGCACTTACATCGAGCACCACATTCGCGAAGCCGAGAACCTCCATCGGCCGTTCGTGCTGCACATGGCGCTCAAAGATCGTTGGGTACAGGCGGAGGTGAACGATCTCCTGGAGCGCCGGCTCTCACCCAATCCGCTGGTGACCATTCACAAATATCCGGGCGCGGACCATGCCTTCGCCCGCTATGGCGGCAGGACCTACTCCAAGCCGGAGGCGGAGCGGGCGCTAGGATTGACGATCGACTTTTTCAAACGGCATCTCGGATAGCGTCCCAAGCTCAGCGATTATTTCCGGCCGAAGCGAAGCCGGGGCGGAACGTCAGCTCAATCGTAGACCGTATCGAGGTAGTGATCGGAATCGACGACGGCCTCGATCACCGTGGGTCCGTTTGCCGCGAGCGCGCTCGTCACCGAGCTTCCGAGCGCATCGGCGCTATTGGCGGCGAGTGCCGGCACGCCGAAGTAGTGCGCTGGCGGCTCGCGATAGGCCTCCGCCTGCAGCTCAGTGCCGTAGAGCGGGAGTTGGCGCCGAATCTGCTTCACCTTGATAAGCGCGAGCCAACGGTCGTCGAGCACCACGATCGGAAGCGTGATGCCGAGCCGCTTGGCGGTTGCAACCTCGCCGCACGTCATCTGGAAGCAGCCGTCGCCGAGCAGACAGACCACCGGCGCCTCGGGGCGCGCAAGCTTGGCCGCGATCGCGCCCGGCAGGCCGAAACCCATGGATGACCAGCCGTTGGTGATGTGGAAAGTTTTCGGCGCGTGCGCGCTCCATTGGCTGGCAATCTGGTGCGTGTGCGCCCCGACGTCGAAGGCGAGCAGCCCCTCGCGCGGCAATGCGCGGCGGACTGCGTCGATGGCCGCGTATGCGGTGAACGTCTTGCCCGCCGGACGCAAGGCAGTTTGGAAAGTGTGGCGATGCTCCGCCAGCATTGCGGAGCTCCACCGATTCGTAGCGGCCGGCATCGCACAGAACCGCGCCAAGGAGGAATCGAAATCGCCGGTGACCTGATGGATCAGGTTAACCGAAGGGGCGACGTCCACCGGCTCGATATCGATCTGCAGCAGCGGCCGATTGCCGATCCATGCCTCGTATTCCACCTCGACCGTGTCGTAGCCGAGGCCGACGATGAGATCGGCAGAATGCAAGAATCTGCGCTGCACTTGCCGGCAAGCGCGCTCGATGCAGCCGAGCGCGAGTGGATGATCTTCGTCGATCATCCCCTTGGCCATGGTCGTGGTGGCGAACGGTAAATTATGGCGCTCGATCATTGTGCGCAGCGACGACGGATCGGCGAGACGCATCGCCGTCGCGCCCAGAACCGCGATTGGTCGCTCGGCCGCGGCGATCAGTTCTCCCGCTCGGGCGAGCGCGGCGTCAGCCGCGGCGGCGAGCTTTGCAGGTTGCGCCGGCGCCGCGATCTGTTCGTTGGTGGCTGCGAGCGCGACGTCTTCCGGCAGATCGAGATGCACCGGCCCTTTCGGCTCGCTCAGCGCGAGCGCGATCGCCTGCGTCAGCGTCTGCGCAACGCACCCCTGCTCGAGCTTGAGCGTCGCCTTGGTAATCGGCTTGAACAGCGCATGATGGTCGATCCACATCTGAATGCGCCGGCCAAGCTGATCGGTATTGAGGTTGCAGGTGATCGCGATCACGGGCGAGCGATCCAGAAAGGCGCCGCCCACGCCGGTCGCAAGATTGGTGGCGCCGGGGCCTAAGGTGGCGATGCAAAACCCGGGGGTGCCGGTCATCCGGCCGGTAACATCGGCGGCAAATCCGGCCGAGCCTTCGTGCGCGGTGAGGATGAACTCGACACCGCCGCTGCGCATCGCCTCCATCAGCGGCAGCACGTTGCCGCTCGGAATGCCAAAGCCCCGGCTAACCCCATTCGCTTTCAGCGTGGCGATGATCAGATCAGCGTTGTTCATGCCGACAACGAATTGCGAGTCCCGTTTTTCATGCGATGGTTACGCAGGCGCACGCGCGTCGAGTTTCTCCCCAACGCGCAGCGTCGGAACGCCGGGCTCGCCCAAATCCCAGAACAATCCGGCCATCGCGCCGAGTCCCTCGCGTGCGATCGGCGCGAGCAGGTGCTCGTCAGGCGCGTGCTGCGAACATCCGGCATAGGAGTGCGGGATCCAGACGGTGCGCAAGCCCAGCACATCGGCGAAGCTGTCGTTGGGCAGCGATCCACCGATATTGGGAAGAATGGTCGGCGCGCGGCCGGTGGTGCGCTCGATCGAGCGGGCGATGAACCCAACCCATGGGTCCTCGGGGTCAAGCCGGCTCGCTTGGAAAAATCCGCCGCCGCCGCGGCGCACCTCGACTTGGGTGAGACCATGGCGGTCGAGGTGGCGGCGCAGCGCCGGAATGATGTCGTTGACATCCGTTCCAACCACATAGCGCAGCTGGCAATGGGCGCGCGCTTGGCCCGGAATGGCGTTGACCGGACGCTCCGGCGTTCCGGTGATAAAGGCCAGCACCTCAAAGCTGTTCCAGCCGAAGACGCGTTCGGCCGGGGTGAGCTCGGCTTCCCCCCAGTCGTAATCGATGCTCGGGCCATTTCCGCCGCCTTCGACCTCGACCCCGGCGAGCACGCGACGCACCGTCGCCGGCAGCGGCGGGCGCCATTCCGGCACACGGATCGTCCCGCGAGCATCGGTGATGCACGCAAGCGCATGCGCGAGAATGATGCCTGGATTGGCGAGGAGACCGCCCCAGTTGCCGGAATGATGGCCGCCCTCGCGCAGATCGACGACGAGCTCGATCGGATGGCTGCCGCGCGCGCCCAGAAAAAGCGTCGGCCGATCGGGTGCGGCGCGCGGGCCGTCGGATGCGATCAGCAGATCGGCGCGCAACAGGTCATCCTTCTGCGCGAGGCAAAGCTCGCGCAGGCCGGCGGAGCCCACTTCCTCTCCCATCTCGATGAGAATTTTCGTGTTGAAGCCGAGGCGGCTGCGCTGGGCCAGGACCGCCGCGAGCGCGGCGATGTTGATGCTGTGCTGCCCCTTGTTATCTGCCGTACCGCGACCATACAGGCGCTCACCTTCGATGGTGAGTACCCACGGAGACAGTCCGGCGCGCCACAAATCGTCGAGACCGCGCACGGTGTCACCGTGGCCGTAGATGAGAACCGTGAACGCGGCGTCCTCCTCCTTGCGCTCGGCCACCAGAAATGGTGGACCCGATGGGTTGTCCAGAATGCGCGAGGTGAATCCGAGCGGAGCGAGGCTCGGCACCATCTCGTCCTCGAGATAGCGCCGCAGCGCGGGAGCGCGTTCCGGCTCCTGGCTGGTGCTGGGGATGGCGACCCGGCGCCGTAAATCGACGAGAAATTCACCGCTATCGAAATAGGTGTGCGCGCGGGCGATGGCGGCGGCGCGGCTCATATCGTCGCTCTTTGCGGCTGCATGCTTGAGCTGGTCGCGGTCGACAATTACCGTCCGCTCGATATTGCATGCGGGCCGATGCCGCGGCAAGGACGAGCGGGAGAGCGCACGTGTTCAAGATCCTGCATCTGCATGAGTGCCCGGTCAGCCCGATGCCGGAAGGACGGGGCGAGCAGATCAAGCTGATCAATGCAAGTCTCGGCACCGAAAAGCTCGACTTGCATTTCAACCGCTTGTTTGCCGGCGGAGTGCCCGGCAAGCGGCATCACCACAGCAAGGCGGATAACGTCTATATCGTCAAACGCGGCGAGGGCACGCTCACGCTTGAAGGCGAGACCTATGTCATCCGCGAGAACGACGTGATCTACATCCCTGCCGGCATGGTCCATTCTCTTACCAACCGTGGCGATAATGTTTTCGAGATTTTCGAAATCTATGCGCCGGCCGGATCGCAGTTCGATGTCGTGCCGGACGAGTGAAGCGCCGGCCTGAACGGCAGAACCGAGAGATGACGAGTACTGGTGGCGTCCTGTTCGTGCCCTACCAAGAGACGCTCGGTTTGCTTGGCGTGGAGGACGCGCTGCGCGTCTGCGAGGACGTCTACGCCATGCACGCGCGCGGCAGCATCGTGTGGGCATCGCCGGCGAGCTTCAAACTCGACGTGGCGGAGGGATTCAACAACCACTGGCACGTGAAGGCCGCCTTGCTCAAGGAGATCCCTACGACGGGCGTTCGCCTTTACAACTATTACGACGACGGCACGCGCAACACCATCGGCGAGCTCGGCTGCACGCGATATATCGTGCTGTCTGATCCGCACAGCGGCGAGCCGGTGGCGATTGTCGATGAACATTGGAGCTATGCTATCCGCAGCGCGGCGGCCGCGACCCTTGCCTGCAAATGGTTGGCGCCGAGAAGCCCGAAGGTTCTGGGTCTCGTCGGCGTCGGCACGATGGGCACCAATTCGCTGCGGTGTCTTTGCACGATGTACAATTTCGCGGAGATCCGGTGCACCTCGCGCCGCCCCGAGACGCGGGCAGCGTTCGCGCGCAAATGGTCGCAGGCGCTCGCGATCCCTGTCGTGCCCAAGGAGACGGTCGAAGACGTCGTGCGCGGCGCCGATATCGTCGTCGGCGGCACCACCTCGGGTGAAATCGTGAGCCGCGAGTTTTGGCTCAAGCCCGGCTCGACCTTCATCTCGCTGGCGCGACGCGAGCTCGATCCGGCCGGCTGGTCGAAGATGGATAAGGTCGTCATCGACAGCTGGGACTTCAACATGCTGCAACGTGAGTTCAAGCGCACCGTCGAGGCGGGGATGTTCTCGCGCGAGAAGCTATATGCCGAGATTCACGAATTGGTTTCGGGCGCGAAGAAGGGTCGCGAACGCGATGACGAGCGAATTCTCATCCACACCACGGGGCTGGTATCGCAGGACGTCGCGCTCGCCCACTTCTTGTACCGACGCGCCCTCGACAAAGGTTTGGGCCTTTGGCTGCCAAGAAGCCTGCCCCCCTCTCCGGCTTGAGGTAAGGGACGGCGAGATTCGTTTTGGCCGTT
>VAZQ01000649.1:0-440 GCA_005883115.1 Alphaproteobacteria bacterium
TGTGCCGGAGCGTTATGCGCGCATGACGGTCAACCCGTTCGCGTTCCTGCGCGGCGCCGCCGCGGTGATGGCGACAGACTTGGCCGCCCAGCCAATGGCCGGAATACCGGTGCAGGCAGGCGGCGACAGCCACCTTATGAACTTCGGCGCCTTCGTTACTCCCGAGGACAATATCCTGTTCGACGTGAACGATTTTGATGAGACGCTGCCTGGCGTCGATTTCACCGTCGATCTGAAGCGTCTCGCAGCAAGCGTAGCGGTAGCGGCATCGGCCGCAGGCACAAACAAGAAACAGGCCCGCGCGATCGCGGCTGCGACTGTCAAGGCCTATCGGACGCACATTTCCGCACTCGCCAAGCTGTCGCCGCTGCAAATCTGGCACAGCCGGATCGACCTCGAACAGGCGATCAAGCAGATCGGCAATAGCGATCTGCGGCGCC
>VAZQ01000649.1:654-1976 GCA_005883115.1 Alphaproteobacteria bacterium
AATCCTGATCGTCAGCGGTTGCTCGACCGTTTCACAATGAAGGATCTCGCCTTTAAGGCGGTGGGCGTCGGATCCGTCGGCACATTCTGCTGCGTGGCATTGTTCATGACCGACGACAACGAGCCGTTGTTCTTGCAGGTCAAACAAGCGCAGCGATCGGTTTTGGAACGGCTCGGCGGCAAGCTTGCCTACAAAGGAAATCAGGGCCGCCGGGTTGTGGAGGGCCAGCAGATGATGCAGGCCGCCAGCGACATCTTTCTCGGTGCTACGCAGGACGATGCGACCGGCCGTCAGTTCTATGTTCGGACGCTGAAAAACCGCAGACTTGGCGCCGTCAGCGAAATCAGCGAAGGCGAGGCACTCTCGGACTATGCCCAGCTATGCGGTCGAACCCTCGCGCGTGCCCATGCGCGCTCCGGCGATCCGGCCGCGATCGCTGGCTACACCGGCAAGAGCGACGCGCTCGATGACGCGATCGCGTCCTTCGCGACGGCCTATGCCGATCAGACAAGCGCCGACCACGCCGCTCTGGTGAAGGCGAAGGGGACCAAACCGACGGCTACGAAGAAAGCGAAAGCGGCTTAGTCGCAAAGGGAGAGCCAGGCTCCGGTCCCCAAGATTTAGACGGCGTTGAATCGCCTACTTGTGCGGCACGAAAGTCCGGAAGTGGCGCCTTTGAGAGATCCCGACCCGCTCCGAAAATGTCTGCTTTCATGGGTAGACCGGAAGTGACTGGCGTAAGGTCGGAACGACGCGATTGACCCCGAAGCCGACATCGGTTTCGGGCAGCTCGCTGGACACCTCACAGGCGTCGGTGGCCTATCGAGTTCAAAGGCCGCTAAACCAGTTGTAACCTTGATCCTCCCAGTAGCCGCCGGTGTAGTTGTTGAGCACGACAAGCCCGATGACGTGCTTAGGATTTTTGAAGCCGAGCTTGGTCGGAATGCGCACGCGCATGGGAAAGCCGTATTTCGGCGGCAGGACCTCCCCATCGTACTTGAAGGTCAGCTGCGTCTGCGGATGCAGCGCCGTGGCCATATCGATGGAGCTCGAATAGCCTTCGGCGCAGGTGAAATGCACGTACTTTGCCCGCGTGTCGGCGCCAATCCGGCGGAGGAATTCGCGCAGCGGCGTTCCTGTCCACTTTCCGATCGCACTCCAGCCCTCGATGCAGACGAGGCGGGTAATCTGCGTCTCCTGAGGCAGTGCGTAGAGCTGATCCAGAGTCCATGGCCGTTTGTCGTCGACCAAACCGTCGATCAAGAGCTTGTAATCGTCTTCATCGATATCAGGCGCATTCTCCTCGCGATAATACGCATTAA
>VAZQ01000650.1:0-552 GCA_005883115.1 Alphaproteobacteria bacterium
GAGCGGCCGTGGGGCAAGGTGACCGCCGGCAATTCGTCGCAGATCACCGATGGCGCTTCTTGGGTAATCCTTGCGTCGGAGGACGCGATCAAGACCCACGGGCTGACTCCGCGCGCAAGAATCGTGGACAGCGAGTGGTCGGCGCTCGATCCATCGATCATGGGGCTCGGCCCGGCCTTGTGCGCGAGCGCGATCCTGCGCCGGCATTCGCTGGCGCTCGCCGATATCGGGCTGTGGGAGCTCAACGAAGCTTTTGCAGCGCAAGTGCTTGCCTGCCTCGCCGCCTGGGAGGACGACACCTTCTGCCGCAAGGTGCTCGGCCTTGCCGGCGCCGCCGGCCGCATCGATCGTGACAAACTTAATGTGGACGGGGGCGCAATCGGGCTCGGCCATCCGGTGGGCGCGAGCGGCAACCGCATCGTGCTGCACCTCGCCAACGCCATGAAACGCCTCGGCGTGCACCAAGGCATCGCCACCGAATGCATCGGCGGCGGCCAGGGCGGCGCCATGTTGCTCGAGGCGCTGTCGTGATGATGCAGCGAGGCGGTGCAG
>VAZQ01000650.1:571-1127 GCA_005883115.1 Alphaproteobacteria bacterium
TGGGTCCCGGACCTTCGCTCGCTGCCGCTCGCTCGTCCGGGACACGCAATGCCCGTGTCCCGGGCGAGTGGAGCGAGCGTTCTTGCGCGAGCGGAAGGAGACCCGGGACCCAGCGCGAGAATCGCGAAGCACAATTCAAATTACTGCCGGCTTTGCGATTCCGGCTTCGAATACTGTGGGTTGTAGATGGGCACAGTCTGGGACACGCTCGCGCCGCGCAATCTCGAGCTGGGGCCGCTCGCCGAGGCCGAGCGCGACGGCGCGACCTCGCCCTGGCGCAACTGGCGACTCGCGCACGACGAGGATGGCATCGCTTGGCTCGCGCTCGACAAGGCGGGCGCCAGCGCCAACACGCTCGCCGTGGATGTGCTCAGCGAGCTCGATAAAGTGCTCGCCAGCCTCGAGAAAAATGTGCCGAAAGGTCTGGTGCTGCGCTCCGCCAAGCCGTCGGGCTTCATCGCCGGCGCCGATATCGGCGAATTCGGCGGCATGACCGACGTCGCGATGATCGAGGAGCGCCTGCGCGAGGCGCACGCGGTGGTCGACCGGCTCGATC
>VAZQ01000650.1:1138-5064 GCA_005883115.1 Alphaproteobacteria bacterium
TGCCTCGGGGGCGGACTCGAGATCGCGCTCGCTTGCGACTATCGCATCGCGGTCGAGGATGCGCGGCTCGGATTTCCCGAGGTCATGCTCGGCCTACATCCCGGCCTCGGTGGCACGGTGCGCTTGCCGCGGCTCATCAATCCGCTCGAAGCCATGACCATGATGCTGACCGGGCGCAATGTGCGCGCGGCCCGCGCTCGCTCGCTCGGGCTTGTCGACGCGGTCGTGCCCGAACGGCACGTCAAGGCTGCCGCGATCGCCGCTGTTGCGGAAAGCTTAAAACTACAGCGCAGCCGCGTGCTCGTTCCGCTCATCAACAGCCACTATGCCCGCGTGCTCGCGGCCAAGCGCATGCGCCGCGAAACCGAAGGCAAGGCGCCGATCGCGCATTATCCGGCGCCGCACGCGCTGATCGATCTTTGGGAAAAGAACGGCGGCAATCCGCACGACATGCAGCGCGCCGAGATCGCCTCGTTTGCGCGCCTGCTTGTGACGGACACCTCGCGCAACCTGGTGCGCGTGTTCTTCCTGCGCGACAAGCTCAAGCGGCTTGCCGACGGCGACTGGTCGCCGCGCCACGTGCACGTCATCGGCGCGGGCGCGATGGGCGGCGACATCGCGGCCTGGTGCGCGTGGCACGGTTTTTCCGTCACGCTCGCCGACATGAAGCCTGAGCCGATTGCGCAGGCGATCGCGCGCGCGGCAGACTTGTTCAAAAAGATCGGGCACAGATCGATCGACACGCGCGACGCGCTCGATCGCCTCACGCCCGATCTCGACGGTGCGGGGGTGCGCTCCGCCGATCTCATCATCGAGGCGGTGCCGGAGACGCTCGAACTCAAGCGCAAGGTCTACGCCGCAACGCAAACGAAGATGAAGCCCGATGCGCTGCTCGCGACCAACACGTCGAGCATCCCGCTGCAGGAGTTGCGCTTCGGGCTGCGGCGGCCCGATCATTTCGTCGGGCTGCATTTCTTCAATCCGGTGTCGCGCATGCAGCTGGTCGAAGTGGTGAGCCACGAGGAGGTCGCGCCCGACGCCTTGGCGAAGGCGCGCGCCTTCATTGGGCGCATCGACCGGCTGCCGGCGCCGGTCAAGAGCGCGCCGGGCTTTTTGGTCAACCGCGCGCTCACGCCCTACATGCTCGAAGCGCTGCTGATGCTCAACGAAGGTTACAAGCGCGAGACCATCGACGCCGCGGCCGAAAGTTTCGGCATGCCGATGGGTCCGATCGAGCTTGCCGACACCGTCGGGCTCGACATCTGCTTGCATGTCGCCGAGACGCTCAAAACCGCGCTCGAGCGGCCAATGCCCGACGTGTCCCAGGCGCTGCGCGGCAAGGTCGAGCTCGGACACCTCGGGCGCAAGAGCGGCAGAGGTTTTTATGAGTGGCGCTACGGCAAGGCGGTGAAGGACCGCGACGCGCCAAAACCCACGGAAGAGATGACCGATCGTCTGATTCTCCCCATGCTCGACGTCACCGTCGCCTGCCTGCGCGAAGGCGTCGTGGCGGACGAGGATACGGTCGACGCTGCCATGATCTTCGCCACCGGTTTTGCCCCGTTCCGCGGCGGGCCCATGCACTACGCGCGAACGCGCCGCGCGGGAAACATCCGCGCCGAGCTCGAACGGTTGGCGCAACGCTATGGCGAGCGCTTCCGGCCCGACACGGGTTGGGACCGCCTGACATGACGCGAACCTGCGTAAGTTCTGGCTCGTCATTCCGGGGCGCGGGCGCAGCCCGCGAACCCGGAATCCAGCCGCATGAGCGGTGGTTTTGGATTCCGGGCCCGGCGCTACGCGCCGTCCCGGAATGACGCCGGAGAGTCATCCCGATGAAGCGCATGTTCCTGCCGACCGCGCGCCAGACCAACTGGCTCCTCTGCATCGGCTTCCTGTCGCTCGGCTACGCGCTCTATCTGCGCTACCGCGCGATCGAATACGCGCCGGTCTCGCTCGAATGCCAGGCCGGCCTCGACACCTGGCTGTGCGGCACGTTCCGGCTCGTGATCGTGCTGTACAATCAAGAACGATCTCGAACGGCGCTTCGTCGGCCCGATCTCCGAGCGCCTTTTTGCTGGGTATCCGGAGCTCGCATATGCGCTCGCGCTGCACGCGGGCACGCTGCCGGCGAATATCGCCGTTGACGAATTCTTCTTCGCGGCCGGCACGCGGCTCGGAATTGCGGCCTCGCAGCAGAATTACATTTCCGCAAATTACACCCATGCGCTGCGCTATGTGCTCGATCGTGGCGTCAACGTGGTCGCGCAGCTCGTCGCCAAGCGCGTGCGCGGGGGCGAGACGCGCTTCAGTCTCAGCTGCAATCCGGACCTCACGCTCGATCTCTTGGGCTGCCGCGCGCGCGGCGAATGCGATTTCATCTCCATCGGGCAGGTCAATTCGGAGCTGCCCTTCATGCCGGGCGATGGCGACATCGCGGCCGGCGAATTCGACCTAATACTCGAGAGCCCGCAGACCAACTTTCCCTTGTTTGCGCCGCCGCGTGAGCCCATCGACCTGTCCGAATATGCAATCGGGCTCAACGTGGCGCGCATCATTGCCGACGGCGGCACCTTGCAGCTCGGCATCGGCCGGCTCGGCGACGCGGTGACGCAGGCGCTCATCCTGCGGCACCGGCACAGCACGGAATTTCGTGAGCTTGTGGTGCGGCTCGATCCCGACGATCGCACGCCCGCGGGGCTGCGCGAAACGGCGCCGTTCGCGACTGGCCTCTACGGCGTGAGCGAGATGTTCGTCGAAGGTTTTCTCGACCTCATGCGCGCCGGCGTGCTCAAGCGCGAGGTCGACGGCGCGTTGCTGCACGCGGGCTTTTTCCTAGGTTCGCGCGGCTTTTACCGCGCGCTGCGGGAGATGCCGGAAAGCGATTTGGCCAAGCTTCGCATGGGCGCGGTCTCCTTCGTCAACGAGCTCTATGGCGAGGAAGCGCAAAAGCGCCGCGCGCGGGTCAAGGCGCGCTTCGTGAACAACGCAATGATGGCGACGCTGCTGGGTGCCGTGGTCTCCGACGCGCTGGAGAACGGCCAGGTGGTGAGCGGGGTGGGCGGCCAATACAATTTCGTCGCGCAAAGTTTTGCGCTTGCGGACGCGCGCTCGATCATCGCGCTGCGCGCAACGCGCGCGGCGAAGCGGCGCATGACTTCGACCATTCTGTGGAACTACGGCCACACCACCATTTCGCGCCATCTGCGCGACATCGTGGTGACGGAATACGGGATCGCCGACTTGCGCGGGAAGACGGACCGCGACGTGATCGCGGCGATGCTGGCGATCGCGGATTCGCGCTTCCAGGACGAATTGCTGCGGCGCGCGAAGGATGCCGGCAAGATCGAGCGGGATTTCGAGCTCCCTGCCGCCTGCCGGCACAACACGCCGGAGCGCATCGCACGGGCGCTTGAGCACGCGCGCGAAGCGGGGCTGCTGCCGCCCTTTCCCTTCGGCAGCGATTTCACCGCGAGCGAGGAGCGGCTTATCCCGGCGTTAAAACTGTTGCGCGCAGCGCCGCCGCTGCGCCTTGCCCGGCTGTCGGCGCGCGGCTTTCTTTCCTCCGCGCCGTCGCGCGAGGTGCGCGAGTGCCTTGCCCGCATGGGGTTCGCGCATCCGTCAGGTCTGTTGGAGCACGTCGAAGCCGCGCTGCTGCACGCCACGCTCGACGCACCATCATGACTTTCGGGTTGCGCTCCACTCCGTTCGTCCCCGCGAAAGCGCATAGGGCGCGCTCAATGAAGTTCGTCATTGCCGGGTCTCGACCCGGCAATCCATCCATTCGCAAAAAGTTCCTGCTTCTGCCCGCGCATGACTGTCTCGCTCTGGATTCCCGCTTGCGCGGGAATGAGCAGAGTTTGTTGTTTACTCCGTTCGTCCCCGCGAAAGCGGGGACCCAGTTCTTCCTGGATTCCCGCTTGCGC
>VAZQ01000352.1 GCA_005883115.1 Alphaproteobacteria bacterium
AACTCCGCCGCCTTCGCGTTGATGTATAATGTCGGCGACTGCCCGCAAGCGCTTTTCTCTGTTCCATAAAGCCGCCGCCCAACATGGCCGATCTCGGCCCCATCCGGCCACGGCTGCGGGCCATGGCGCGCCTGCCGCCGCCGGCCGCCGGTTTGACAGGGAGGGTTGACAACCCCATCTTTCGCCGCGACAAGGGCGCCCCGATTCTGCGCGACCGGCGGCACGCCGACCCTACTAACTTATTGGAATTCATGAACATCGTCGTTGTCGAGTCTCCGGCCAAGGCGAAGACCATCAATCGCTACCTTGGCTCCGGCTACGAGGTATTGGCCTCGTTCGGACACGTGCGAGACCTGCCGGCGAAGGACGGATCGGTCGACCCCGAGCACAATTTCCGGATGATTTGGGAGGTCGACGATAAGTCCCAGAAGCGCCTCAACGACATTGCCCGCGCGCTCAAGGGGGCCAGCAAGCTCATTCTCGCCACCGACCCCGATCGCGAGGGCGAGGCCATTTCCTGGCACGTGCTCGAAGTCTTGAAGGAGAAGCGCGCGCTCAAGCAGCAGGCGGTCGAGCGGGTGGTGTTCAATGCCATCACCAAGCAGGCAGTGCTCGACGCGATGAAGCACCCGCGCAAGATCGATGGCGCGCTGGTCGATGCCTATCTCGCCCGCCGCGCGCTCGATTATCTCGTGGGCTTCACGCTCTCACCCGTGCTCTGGCGCAAACTGCCCGGCGCGCGCTCGGCCGGCCGGGTGCAGTCGGTGGCGCTGCGGCTCGTCTGCGACCGCGAACTCGAAATCGAAAAATTCGTCCCGCGCGAATACTGGTCATTGGTTGCGACGCTGGCCACGCCGCGAGGCGAGGAGTTCGAGGCCCGGCTCGTCGGCGCCGATGGCGAGAAAATCCAGCGCCTTGACATCGGCTCCGCCAGCGAGGCCGAAGCCTTCAGACAAGGTTTGGAGCGCGCCAGTTTCACCGTCGCCAGCGTGGAGGCCAAGCCGGCGCGGCGCAACCCGCCCGCTCCCTTCACCACCTCGACCTTGCAGCAAGAAGCGAGCCGCAAGCTGGGCTTTGCGCCCGCGCATACGATGCGCGTCGCGCAACGGCTATACGAGGGCATCGACATCGATGGCGAGACCATCGGCCTCATCACTTACATGCGCACCGATGGCGTGGATGTTGCGGAAGAGGCGCTCGCCGCCACTCGGCGGCTGATCGGGGCCGATTACGGCAAAGACTATGTGCCGCCGTCCGCGCGCCAGTACCAGGCCAAGACCAAGAACGCGCAAGAGGCGCACGAGGCAATCCGGCCGACGGACGTCGGGCGCCGCCCGCGTGAAGTGAAATCGGTTCTCGACCATGATCAGGCGCGGCTCTACGAGTTGATCTGGCTGCGCATGGTGGCGAGCCAAATGGAATCCGCCGAGCTCGAACGCACCACGGCGGAGATCACCGCCACCGTGGCCTCCCCCGCAATCAGCGGCGGGCGCAGGGTCATCGATCTGCGCGCAACCGGGACCGTGGTGAAGTTCGACGGCTTCCTCACGCTATACCAGGAGGGCGAGGACGACGCCGCGGGCGACGAAGACGGGCGCCGCCTTCCGGAGATGAGCGCGGGCGAAGCGCTGGCCAAGCGTAAGATCGACGCCGGCCAACATTTCACCGAGCCGCCGCCGCGCTACTCGGAAGCGTCGCTGGTCAAGCGCATGGAAGAGCTCGGCATCGGCCGCCCCTCCACCTATGCCTCGATCTTGCAGGTGCTCAAGGACCGCGGCTACGTGCGGATCGAGAAAAAGCGGCTCGTGCCCGAGGACAAGGGGCGGGTGCTGACCGCATTCCTCGAAAGCTTCTTCGCGCGCTACGTCGAATACGACTTCACGGCCGGGCTCGAGGAGCAGCTCGACCGCATCTCCAACAACGAAATGGCTTGGCGCGACTTGTTGCGCGACTTTTGGCGTGAGTTCACGGCCGCCGTCGGCGACATCAAGGAGCTGCGTGTCACTCAAGTCATCGACGCGCTCGACGAGATGCTGGCGCCACATCTGTTTCCGCCGCGCGCGGACGGCGCCGATCCGCGCAAATGCCCGAGCTGTGCGACCGGCCGGCTCTCCCTCAAGCTCGGCAAGTTCGGCGGCTTCATCGGCTGCACTAATTATCCCGACTGCCGCTACACGCGCCCGCTGGCGCTGGCGAACGGCAACGGCGGCCCTGAGAACGGGATGAAAAAGCTCGGCGAAGACCCGGCGAGCGGGCTCGAGGTGACTCTGCGATCGGGCCGCTTCGGGCCCTATATCCAGCTCGGGGAAGCAACTGAAGGCGAGAAACCCAAGCGCACTGGCCTCCCCAAGAGCCTCTCCGCCGAGGACGTCGACCTTGACCGCGCGCTCGGGCTGCTCTCCCTACCCCGCGAGATCGGAAAATATCCCGGCGACGGCGAGCCGATCATGGCCGGCGTGGGCCGCTTCGGGCCTTATGTGCAACACGGCAAGACCTACGCCAATTTAACGGCAGGCGAGGACGTACTCACCATCGGGCTTAACCGTGCTGTTGCGCTGATCGATGAGAAGCGTGCCAAGCGCAAGAGCGGGCGCGGGGCCGATCCGGGCCGTGCACTCGGCGATCATCCGGAGAAGGGCGGGCGCATCGTGGTGAAGAGCGGCCGTTACGGGCCCTATGCCAGCCACGATGGTGTCAATGCCACGCTGCCCGCCGATTTCAGCCCCGAAACGATCACGCTCGAGCAGGCCGTCGGCCTGTTGGAAGCGAGGCGCGCGCGCGGCGGCAAACGGCGCGCTGGCAGCAAGGTGCAGGCCGCCCACAAGGCGGCGCCGAAAGCAAACAGCGACAAGGCGCCTACACGCCGGAAAAAGGAGCCTCAAGGTAAAACCCAGGGGGCAGTGATCAAACCCCGGCGCTAGGCCGTAGGGGTGGACATCGGGCGATCGCGGCGTCCCTCAGCCGCACCTATCGCGTGGGTGCAATGCCCACGCGCGATCCGCGTGGGCGACATCGCACGGCAGCAAAATCCGAATTGCGATACTTAAGCAGGCGACGTTGCCACCCCACGCAGGACTTGACCTACTGACTGGCGAAATCAATCGCTAGTATCCATATCCCAACCCATAAGCGAGTTTCGCTCGCGGATTTTATTTCGTGAAACGTCCCCCTACCAAGCCTTCATTTCCGTCCAAAGACGACCTCCTCGCCTTTATCGGCAAAGCGCCCGGCAAGATCGGCACCCGTGAGATCGCGCGCGCCTTCGGCCTCAAGAACGCCGAACGCGCGACGCTCAAGCGCATGTTGCGCGAACTCGCCGACGGTGGATTGGTCGAGCGGCGGCGCAAGAAACTACATCATGCGGGCACATTGCCCCACGTCGTGCTCGCCGACATCACCACACGCGATTCCGATGGCGAGCTGATCGCGCTGCCGACGGAGTGGGACGAAGCCGAGCGCGGCGCAGCACCAAGGATCCGCGTGCGCATTCCGCGCCGGGCGGGTCCGAGAGAGGTCGCGGGCGTCGGCGACCGCGCTTTATTGCGGGTCGAGGAGAGCGCCAGCGAGAACGATCCGATCCGCTACAACGGGCGCATCATCAAGCTCATCGAGCGCCGTCGGCAGCGCGTGCTCGGCATTTTCCGCGCGGCGCCGGGCGGCGGCGGGCGACTTGCGCCGATCGACAAGAAAGCGCTCGGCCGCGAGCTTTCGATCTCCGCCGGCGGCGCCGCTGACGCGCGCGATGGCGATCTGGTGGCGGTCGAGATCGCGGCGCGGCAAAGCGGCTACGGCCTGGCGCACGCGCGCGTGACCGAAAGGCTCGGCTCGCTCGGCACCGAGCGCACGGTGAGCTTGATCGCCATCCATGCCCACTCGATCCCGCACGTCTTCCCCGCCGCGGCCATCGCCGAAGCGGAAGCGGCAAAACCAGCACGACTTTCCGGCCGCGAGGACTGGCGCGCCCTGCCGCTCGTTACCATCGATCCGGCGGACGCCAAGGATCACGATGATGCGGTGCACGCCGCGCCCGATGACAATCCCAACAACCCCGGCGGCTTCATCATCAGCGTCGCCATCGCCGACGTCTCGCATTACGTGCGGCCCGGCTCCGCGCTCGACCGCGAGGCGCTTACCCGTGGCAATTCGGTCTATTTCCCCGACCGGGTCGTGCCAATGCTGCCCGAGCGTATTTCCAACGACCTGTGCTCGCTGCGGCCTGGCGAGGACCGGGCGGCACTCGCGGTGCGGCTCGTCGTGGGCGCCGACGGCCGCAAGCGCTCGCACAGCTTCCATCGCGTGCTCATGCGCTCCGCGGCGCGGCTCAATTACGTGCAGGCGCAGGCAGCCATCGATGGTTGGCCCGACGAAGCCACTGGACCGTTGCTCGCCACCGTTCTCGAGCCGCTCTATTTGGCTTATCGCGCGCTCAAGCACGCCCGCGATGCGCGCGCGCCGCTCGATCTCGACCTTCCCGAACGCAAGATCGTGCTCACCGCGCACAACACGGTCGATCGGGTCATGACGCCGGAGCGCCTCGACGCCCATCGGCTGATCGAGGAATTCATGATCCTCGCCAACGTTGCCGCCGCAGAGACGCTGGAACGCGCGCACGTGCCGCTGATTTACCGCTTGCACGACGAGCCCGACCCGGAGCGGGTGAATGCGCTGCGCGAGTTCCTGCGGAGCCTGGACATCTCCTTGCCCAAGGGCGGTGCGCTGCGGGCCGAGCATTTCAACCGCATCCTCGCGCGGGTGAAAGGCCGCGACGTCGAGAAGCTCGTCAACGAGGTTGTGCTGCGCACGCAGGCGCAGGCCGAATATGCGGCGGAAAATTACGGGCATTTCGGCTTGAATCTGCGCCGCTATGCGCATTTCACCTCGCCGATCCGCCGCTATGCCGACCTCATCGTCCACCGCGGTCTCATTCGCGCGCTGCGGCTCGGTGACGGCGGTCTGCCGCAGGAGCAGGACGCGGCTGCGGTCGGTGAGATCGGCGCGCAAATCTCCGCCGCCGAGCGCCGCGCCATGAAGGCCGAACGCGAGACCTTCGACCGCCTCATCGCGCATTTCCTCGCTGATCGCATCGGTGCGACCTTTGCCGGCCACATCTCCGGGGCAACGCGCGCTGGCCTTTTTGTGAAGCTCGACGATACCGGCGCCGACGGCTTCGTGCCCGCGCGCACGATCGGCACGGAATATTTCCGCTATCACGAGGACCGCCACGCGCTCATCGGTGCACGCAGCGGCGAGACCTACCGCCTCGGCGATCGCGTCACGGTGCGGCTCGTCGAGGCCGCGCCAGTCGCGGGCGCACTGCGCTTCGAGATTCTCTCCGAGGGCCGCCATACCGCCGCAGGGCGGCGACATCCCCGGCACGAGCGCGAAACGCGCGCGCACCCCGCGCAGCAGCGTGCACGGACGAGGAAGCGATGAGCGACGTGGTCGCGGAGCGACTCGAGCGCATGGCTCGTTTCGTCAAGCGGATGAACGAGGTCGAACGTGACCTCTCATCCCCCTATGTACGGCCGAAGGATGCGGCGACGCTCATCCTCGTCGACCGCGCCGGGTCCGTCCCGAAGGTTCTTCTCGGCAAGCGCCATCACGGTCATAAATTTATGCCGGGGAAGTTCGTGTTTCCCGGCGGCCGCGTCGATCCGGCCGACCAGCGCATGCCGGTTGCGCAGGAACTTGATCCACACGCGCAAGTGCATCTGATGAAGCGCCTGCAGCGCCCGAGCGTGGCGAAGGCGCGCGCCTTGGCGCTCGCCGCGATCCGCGAGACATTCGAGGAAACGGGCTTGGCACTTGGGGTGCGTGGCGAGCCGGAGAGCAAAGTCCCGCGCGGGCCGTGGAGCGACTTTGCCGCGGCGAAGATCCTGCCCGATCTCGGCGCACTGCATTTCATCGGTCGCGCCATCACTCCGCCTGGGCGGCCGCGCCGCTTCGACGCACGCTTCTTCACCATGGATGCGAGCGCAATTGCCCTTCGCATCGAGGGCGTCACGGGCCCCGAGGCCGAGTTGGTGGAACTAGTTTGGATGCCGCTCGCACGAGCCAAGGAACTCGACATGCCTGCGGTGACCAGCGTGATGCTGGAAGAGCTCGACGCCCGCATCGCCGACGGTTTCGCGCACGAGCTGCCGGTCCCGTTCTACAGCATGCCGCATGGCCGCTTCCGGCGGGAGATGTTGTGACGTCGCTTGGCAGGCCGCGAGAGAGGGCACATGCATCTCGTCATAGCGCCTCGGAGATCCGCGTACGCCTTATGGTCATGGGGTAGCTCGCATTGACATTGGCGACCCCGCCGCTAGGTTGCGCGCACATTTAGCACTCGAGGTTCGCCATGGCGAAAGCCACCAGCATCAAAGTGAAACTGGTCTCCAGCGCCGACACCGGTTTCTATTACGTGACGCGCAAGAATGCGCGCACGATGACCGACAAGCTGGTGAAGAAGAAGTGCGACCCAGTCGCCAAGAAGCACGTCGAGTTCCGCGAATCCAAAATCAAGTGATGCCGCGCAACGTGCCGCAGCCTACCCGTAGGCGTATTTTCCTCAATTCGGCTGTGAATTAGGGCGTCCCGCCCGTCAGGCAAGGTGGCCGGTCGGGAGCGGCGTCATGAGGAGGCCACTCTTACCGCCCCCGAACCGGCCGAACCCCACGGACCCAGGAGATGCGGCGGACCTGAGCATTCCGTAGGGTTATCAAAGCGATAGGCGATGCTAAATGCCCCCGCGGCCCGGGCTCTCTTGCCGGGCCAGGAGTCCTTTCCACCGCTCTGTGCAACCTAGCGTACCGGCCCCGGAAATCAACAAATTACCTTGTGGATAAGCAAGAGAATTTGGTCAGCCTAAACGGCCGGGTCGAGCCCGCTGGGTCCGTCATTCCGGGTCCCGGGCGCAGCGAGGGAGCCCGGAATCCATGACCACGGCTGGTGACTTATGGATTCCGGGCTCGCGGCTTCGCCGCGCCCCGGAATGACCGAGCAACCACAGCTGCTGTTTACGCCGAGCCCAGAAAGCGGCGGATGGTCTCGATGAACTTCGCCACCGAAATCGGCTTCGACAGATAAGCCTCGCAGCCGCCCTCACGGATGCGCTCTTCATCGCCTTTCATCGCAAATGCAGTGATGGCAACCACCGGAATCCCCTTGAGCTCCGGGTCCTCCTTGAGCCACTTCGTCACTTCGAGACCGGACACCTCCGGCAATTGAATATCCATCAAAATCAAGTCGGGGCGGTGCTTGCGGGCAAGATCGAGCGCCTCGATGCCGTTGCGCGTGGCGACGGTGTCATAACCATGCGCTTCCAATAGATCGTGGAAGAGCTTCATGTTGAGCTCGTTGTCCTCCACGATCATCACGGTCTTCGACATGGCCGATCTTCCGAGATCAGATGCCCGAGGCGCTACCGGCTTCGTCCGCGCTACCGGCTTCGTCCGAGAGAGAGGCGATGGCTCGCGGATAGGCATTTTCAGTCACCCCTGGCTACCATCCCCCAGCTGGGAGAGGAATGAGACCGAGCCCATTTCTGGCGCCGACTCTCTAGTGCCCAGACGTTACGGAAACGCAAACACGCCGGTACCTCAGGCCGGCCCGACCGGCGTGACATCCATGGTGCGGCGGCTGAGCGCGATATTGAACGTGTATCCGCCGAACAGGTCGACCATGGTGATGAAAATGAGCAGAAAGGCTGCCTCCCACCGCGGCGCGCTGCCGATCAGGTGCGGCTTGCCGAAAACTGCGATCAGCACCACGGCGAGCGGAAGGAGCGAAGCCATCCCATCGATCACACCCACGAAGCGGCCGGTGGCCGAGGGCAGCGCGAAGGGAATCGAAATCAACTGAAACGTCAGATAGACCGCCACAACCCAGGCCATGTTGAATCCGAGCCGCTCCGGGGTGAACAGGCCAATAGTCCCTTCCAGGCTCTTGAACGAGCCGGCCAACCAGAAAAAATATACCTCCCACAAGGCCAGGCCCAACGCGAATAGAATGCTTAGCCCAGCGATAGATAGACGGCCTTGGCGCATTGTCGCCTCCTTCGAATCGAAACCCTCACCTAGCCGAGATGCTGTCACCTAGCCGAGATGCTGGGCACGCGTCGAGAACCCGGCCGCGCGGATACGATCTTGATTTGTACCGTGCAACAGGCGTTTTCTCGGCGGCACGCCGACGGGTGTTTCGGAGAATGCCATGGGAGCTAAACGCGGCCCGATACGGCTCGATGACCAGCAGACGGCAGCCGAAGCGCTCGCCATTGCCGCGCTCACCTTCATCGCCGGCGAGCCCGAGCGGCTCGGCCGCTTCCTGGCGCTGACGGGAATTGGCCCAGAATCCATCCGCGCGGCGGCCCACGAGCCGCGGTTCCTGCTCGGGGTGCTCGATCATCTCGCTGGCGAGGAGCCGCTGTTGCTTGCGTTTGCCGCGGAAAACTCAATCGCGCCGAGCGCGGTCATGCAGGCGCGTGATACCATCGCGGGCCGCCCTTCGGAGCGCGACACGCCGTGAGGCGTTGTGACAGCGGGCGCGACGCTCGCAACAAGCGAGAGGACAATTGCCGGGCTTCTGCCGGGATTGCCGCCGCGATGTACCGGAGCAAGTCGCCCGTTGCTCCGCCTGCGGCTCGCCGCGCCTGTTGCGCCATCCGCAGATCGAGACACTCGCCATCGCTCACGTCGATTGCGACGCCTTCTACGCTACCATCGAAAAGCGCGACGATCCTAACCTTGCCGACAAGCCAGTGATCGTGGGGGGCGGTCAGCGCGGCGTCGTGCTCACTGCCTGCTATGTCGCGCGCACGTTCGGCGTTCGATCAGCCATGCCCATGTTCGAGGCCCGGCGGCTGTGCCCGCAGGCCACGGTGGTGCGGCCCAATATGGACAAATACGCGCGCGTTGGGCGCGAGGTGCGCGAGCTCATGTTCAAGCTCACGCCGCTGGTCGAGCCGATGTCGATCGACGAGGCCTTCATGGATCTTTCGGGCACGGCGAGGCTGCATGGGATGTCTCCTGCCAAGGCGCTTGCCGGTTTTGCCGGCGAGGTCGAACACGCGCTCGGCATTACCGTGTCCATCGGGCTCGCGGAGAACAAGTTCTTGGCCAAGATCGCGTCCGATCTCGACAAGCCACGCGGCTTTGCCGTGCTCGGCGGCGGCGAGGCAGCCGCCTTCCTCGCCCCGCGGCCGGTGACGCTGATCTTCGGCGTCGGCAAGATCGCCCAGCAGCGCCTTTCCCGCGACGGGCTGCGCAGCATCGGCGATCTGCAGCGCGCCGGAGAGAAAGACTTGCGGCGCCGCTACGGGGCCGAGGGCGCGCGGCTGTTTCGGCTGGCGCACGGGCTCGATAACCGGCCGGTCCAGGCCGAGCGCGAGGCTAAAAGCATTTCGGCCGAAACCACGTTCGATCGCGACATCGCCGATTTCCGCCTGCTCGAGCTGCGGCTGTGGCGCCTCGCGGAGAAAGTCTCCTGGCGGCTCAAAGGCAACGGGCTCGCCGGCTCGACCGTGACGCTGAAGCTCAAGAGCGCCGACTTCCGCCTCCGCACCCGGGCGCAGTCGCACGCGCATCCGACCCAGCTCGCGTCGCGCATCTTCGCGGTCGGGCGCGAGCTGCTCGCGCGCGAGACCGACGGCACAATGTTTCGGCTCATCGGCATCGGGGTATCGGGCCTGTGCGACGCCGATGGGGCCGATTTCGCCGATCTCATCGACCGTCGCAGCGCTGGGGCCGAGCAGGCGATGGACCGCTTACGTGAGAGGTTCGGCGAGGAAGCGGTGGTCAAGGGGCTTGCGCTCGAGGGTGACGATGAGGAATGAGCTAGCCCGCTGGACGAATGCGGCGCGCGAGTTGTTAGACTTCGGTCAATCTAGTGACAAACGAAGCCGGAGGATCGACGATGCGATCAACGCTTAGGATCGGCGTCCTCGCCTGCGCCGCGATGGTGGGAACAATGAATGCGGCATCGGCCCAGACGCCGTTGAAGGTCATCGTCTTCCCCGGCCTGTCCAACTTCTCGATTTTCGCAGCCCAGCACAAAAATCTGTTTGCCAAGCCCGGCATCGACATCGAGCTCACCAATACGCCGAACTCCGACGTGATGCGTTACGGGCTGGCCCAAGGCGATTATCAGATCGCCCAGGGAGGGGTCGACAACGCGGTGGCAATGGTCGAACTCGCCAAGGCGGACGCGATTATCGTGACTGGCGGCGACAACGGCTACAACCGCATCTTCGTGCAACCAGAGATCAATTCCTTGGCCGATCTTCGCGGCAAAACGGTCGTGGTCGATGCCCCAAATACTGCCTTCGGCCTGCTGCTGTACAAAGCGCTCAAAGACAACGGGCTCAACAAAGGCGACTACGCGGTCAAACCAGTGGGCGCGACGACGGCGCGGCTCGAGGCCATGACCAAGGATAAGGCTAACGCCATGGCCGCGGTCATCAATCCGCCGTTCACCTTCCGTGCGAGGGAGGCCGGATTGAAGGATATGGGCCCCGCCACGAAGACGATTGGTGCCTATCAGTCCGACGGCGCATTCGTGATGCGGGACTGGGCGAAGGCCAATAGTGATGCGCTCGTGCGGTATATCAGCGCGTATGTGGAAGGCCGTCGCTGGGCGCTCGATCCCGCCAACAAGGAGGAAGCAATCGCGCTTCTTGCGGAACGCCTCAAGCTCACGCCGCAGCTCGCGGCACAAGCCTATGCGGTGGCGACCGATCCGGTCGAAGGCATGGCAAAAGACGCGAAATTCGATATGGAAGGCTTCAAGAACACGCTAAAGCTGCGCGCCGAAATCGAGGGACAATGGGGCGGCACGCCGCCGTCACCCGAAAAATATATCGACCTGTCATATTACGATCGGGCGATGGCGGGCATCCGATAATGGACGCTATTGATCGATGCGCTGCGGCCGTTGGTAATCGAGGTTCTTTTCCGCACTGCACAAAGGGTGGCTTGAAACAAAATTCCCTTTTACCAATTATCAAAAACGGGGTCGGCCTTCGTAAAGGGAGGTCAACCATGATGCAGAAATGGAGAAATGAGTCGTTCGTCGACGTGGTCAACTTGATCCTCGGCGCATGGCTGTTCGCGACGCCGTGGTTCTACGGCTTCGCCAGCGGTGCAGCCGGTTGGAACGCCTGGATCATGGGCGGGTTGATCGCGCTGCTTGCGATCGCAGCGCTCGCCGCCTTCGCGGAATGGGAGGAGTGGATTAATCTACTGCTCGGCCTGTGGGTGCTTGTCGCGCCCTGGGCGCTCGGTTTCGCGGGGAATGTGGGCGCTATGGGCAACCATGTCGCCGTCGGAATCGTGGTGGCGGCGCTGGCCGCAATCGAACTGTGGCTGGTGCATCGCAAGCCGCCGCACGTCCACGCCTGAACGGCCGCGGACTCAAGCGAGAGGGCCGGCGCACGCCGGCCCTCTCAACGCGTGATGAGCTTCGCCGATGCTCAAGCATGCCGTCACTTGCAGGGGGTGCTGTTCTTGAGCTCGATTGAGGTCAGTTCGCCGCTGATCGCGAAGTCGTTGTAATCGAGCATCAGCGCGCGCGAGATGCCGTTCTCGTAGACTTCGAACCTGATCGAATAGACCGGCGCCTGGTCATCCCTGCCGGTTCTATCGAAATAGCTCACCGTGACGGGCCAACGCTTGAGCCCGGCAAGTGCCGGCTCACGCGCCGCCGCATCGGCCGGCACGCGCTCGTCCGGCGCGATCGCGGGGCCGATCACGGTGAGCGTGTTGTACACCTTCTCGCCTTTTTCCGAGCCGTCATAGACCGGAAGCTCCAGGATATTCTTGTCTTCGCGCGCGGCCTCGATGATGCGCCGCATGTGATCGGTCGGGAACACCGCCCCCGCCGCGACGTCGAACGTCTTGGCAGCAGGCTGGGTCAGGCTGACCGCAACATTGTCGCGCTGGCGCTCGGCTTGGCCGTCGACGGTATCAATCAGCGTCTCATTCACGTAGTTCTGCGACTTGAAGATGAACTTCTTGGCGGCGCCGTCTTCCCAAGTGGTCGAGCGCAGGTCGCTGAGGGTAACCTTGCCCTCCCCGTTGTCGAGTTCCGAGACCTGACGGAATTGCAGCGCGTACCCGTCGCAGGAATTGCCGGAGAAGTCGTAGAGGATTCGCCCGCGCGCGGCCACCGCGGGGGAGTTGCCGCGCGTATGCGCGAGCTTGAGCTCATAGATCGCGCGATGGGACGCGAGTTCGCCTCCCGGCGTCAACGCCGCCACGCGCTGCGCGCCGGACACACCGATCACAGCCGCCGTCAGCAGAAGGCCCAGCATCGACCTACCGAAGATCGTCATTGCAATCCGCCTCCACACGGCTTGCGGCGCAACATAAGGATGCCGTTCGCCTCCTGCAACCATATGTCCCGAATACGGTGCGGCGCCATCGGGCGTCGAAGACGCGCGTAAACGCGCTGATGGCGGTGCACCGCTCATCCGGACCGCCACGACGTGGCGATGCCGGGTCTGCGGCGCATCACCATAATGTGAGAACACGGGCCTAACGCCCTTAGGTGCTGCGCTGCGCCCGGGACACGCCCGCGATGCGCGGGCGTGGCTTGCATGCACGCGGCCAATCGGCCAAGACAAGCGATCCGAGAAACGCGCAGGAGGACGTCATGGCCGGAGCCGTCGACAAAAAGCTTGGCGAACTCGGCATTGCGCTGCCCACGCCGGCAAGCCCCGTCGCCAACTACATTCCATTCGTGCGCGCCGGCGCGATGCTGTTCGTCTCGGGTCAGATTTGCCTCGATGCAGGCGGCAAGCTCATCGCCAAAGGTAAGCTCGGCAAAAGCGTATCACTGGAGGACGGCCAAAAAGCGGCACGCGCCTGCGCAATCAACGTGCTGGCACAGGTCAAGGCGGCGCTCGGCGATCTCGACAAAGTCAAGCAAGTGATCCGCTTGGGCGGCTTCATCAATTCCGACCCGGCCTTTCTGGACGGCCCCAAGGTGATGAATGGTGCCTCTGACCTTATGGTGGCGGTGTTCGGCGACAAGGGCCGGCATGCACGAACCACGGTTGGCGTCGCCGTGCTGCCAGCGGATGCCGCGGTCGAGGTTGAAGGCGTGTTCGAGGTCGCCTGACGCGCTCTCTCGTAATGGCCGATCTCGATTGGCTGATCACAAGGCCGCTCGCGCATCGGGGTCTGCACGATGAGCAAAACGGCATCATGGAGAACACGCTCTCGGCATTCGCGGCCGCAGTCGCCGCGCGCTACGGCATCGAATGCGACTTGCAGATCAGCAGCGACGGCGAGGCCATGGTTTACCACGATGACGTGCTCGGGCGGCTGAGCGACGGCAAAGGCCGCCTCGATGCCTTGACCGCCGCCGAGCTCAAGCGCGTCGCCTTCAAGGGAACCGCCGATCGCATGATGACGCTCGGCGAATTGTGCGACTTCGTGGCCGGCCGGGTGACGCTGCTGCTCGAATTGAAGAGCTCTCTCGCCAGCGATCGGCGGCTTGCCACGCGCGCCGCCAAAGTGCTCTCCGGCTATGGCGGACAGGCCGCGGTGATGTCGTTCGATCCGGCGCTGATCGCCGATCTGCGCTCGATGGCACCGCGTTTGACGCACGGGATTGCCGTGCGAAACCCCGCATGGGCAGAGATTGCGGCCACGCCCAGACGCGCGCTCGCCGGTCTCCTCCAAGCGCTGCGGGCGCGGCCGCAATTCCTTGCGTATTCGATTGCCAACCTGCCCGCACCGCTGCCCACCCTCGCGCGAACCCTGTTCGGCCTTCCGCTCCTCGCCTGGACCGTGCGCAGCACGGATGACCAGCGCAAGGCGGCACGCTATGCCGACCAAATGATCTTCGAGGGATTTCGGCCGTAAACTCGCGTGGCGACGTCCGAGACAAGGCCCATGATCGAAATCACAGGCGTCAACTCAAGCACCGTGCTTCGCTGCCGCTCGCGCTGCACCGCATCCGGGACACATATTAAATTAGGCCCATGATCGAATTGACCCTGCGCGTGGTGAACTCCATCAACGAGGTGGCCGCGGAGGCCTGGGACGGCTGCGCCAATCCCGCGCTAGCGGAGCGTGGAAACGGCCCGGTATTGGCGCCCTGCGCGCCCGCAGCCAAGGCTGAAAGATCAGTCTTAGGAGATCGGTACAACCCGTTTATTTCCCACGATTTCCTGTCCGCGCTCGAGCTGTCGCAATCGGTCCGCGCGCGCACCGGATGGCAGCCGCTGCACCTTCTTGCCGAAGATGCGCAGCGCGGCCTGTTCGGCGCCGTCCCCTGCTACGTGAAATCCCATTCGCGCGGCGAATACGTTTTCGATCATGGCTGGGCGGAGGCCTATGAGCGCGCCGGAGGCAGCTATTATCCGAAGCTCCAGGTGGCCGTGCCGTTCACGCCGGCAACAGGCCGCAGGCTGCTCGCGCGACCGGGCCCGCAAGCCGATGCCGTGCGCGCGCATCTCGCCGATGCGCTTGCGGACGTGTGTCGGCGTTCCGGCGGCTCCTCGGTCCACGTCACCTTCCCGACCGAAGCGGAATGGGAACTCCTCGGCGCACGCGGCTACCTCAAGCGTACGCACCAGCAGTTCCACTGGGAGAACGCCGGTTACACGAGCTTCGAGGCGTTTCTTGCGTCGCTCGCCTCCCGCAAGCGAAAGACCATCCGTCGCGAGCGGGCGGACGCGCTGCCGGCGGGGATCAGTGTGCATTGGCTGACCGGCACCGATCTCACCGAAAGCGTGTGGGACGCCTTCTTCCAGTTCTACATGGAAACCGGCTCGCGCAAATGGGGCCGGCCGTATCTGACGCGTGAATTCTATTCGCTGGTGGGCGAGAAGATGCGCGATCGTATCCTGTTGGTGATGGCCAAGCGCAACCGGCGCTGGATCGCCGGGGCCATCAACTTCATCGGCTCCGACACCTTGTTTGGCCGCCACTGGGGCGCCGTCGAGCACCATCCGTTCCTGCACTTCGAGCTTTGCTATTACCAAGCGATCCAGTACGCCATCGAGCACAAGCTCGCCCGCGTCGAAGCAGGCGCCCAAGGCGAGCACAAGATTGCGCGCGGCTACATGCCGACGACAACATACTCCGCGCACT
>VAZQ01000652.1 GCA_005883115.1 Alphaproteobacteria bacterium
AATAAAAATACGCAACAATCGAATCGGAGCGAATGGATTCTTGAATCAACGTTGCGCATTGACGCCTGATCTTGAATCAATCTTACGCACTCAGACGGGCAAAATACTTCTGCAACAAAATCTGCAAGGGCCGACCATCCTTCGAGTCTCATTATGCGTCTCGCTCACCCAGCGCGAATTCGGTTTGCATGGTGCCAACTGACAATGATCATGAATCCCTAGCGCGGAGCATTGCAAGGAATCGGTTCCAAAAAGGCTTGTTTTCGGCTTCCCGTTGGCGATGCGCCTCTTCCTCGGCTGCCGGTCGGGCTTCGGCGCGCTGAAGTTCTTCTTGTCGGCGACACTCGTCTTCGGCTGCCCGTCGGGCTTCGGCCCGCTGGAGCTCTTCTTGTCGGCGACGCTCCTCCTCCTCGGCTGCCTGCGACGTTGCTCGCGCTCCTTGCCAATAGCGGCCATGTATTCACATGCTTCCCCAATCGTGCGCAGCGTGCCGCCATCTTTGGTGGGGATAGGCGGAGTTAAATTTCTGGAGAGATAGTCAGGAAGCAACATGGCGCGAAAACTCAAGGAATCCGGCAGACATTATTAGACCGTCATCAGCCCATTGACGCTCGTGCAAGAGGCGAACATCCTTCGAGTGTCTCTCATTATGCGTCTCGCCCGCTCAGCGCGAAGTCGGTTTGCCGGGCAGAGACTGCCGTACCACCAAAATGCGCGAACGAGACGCGCGCGCGGCGATCGCGGCAAATGCCGCACAAATTCGTCTCTGCGTGAAAACTGTCATTGCTCGATTGGCGCAAAGTCCCGGAACTGGCGGAAGAATTTGCAAAGCAGAAAAGTCAAAAACACGAGACACGTCAGATACTCAGTTCGTGGCGGGGCTGAGAGATGGGGTATCGGGGCTGGTCGCCGCGGTTAGCGGGCCGTTAGGTGGCTGCGCTTCAGACTGATGGTGAAACGAGGTCCGCATGAGGCGGCCTCAAGCATCAGAGGAGAAGCGCAGCCATGCAACATTATGTCGGATTGGACGTCTCAGTAAAAGAGACCAGCGTGTGCATCGTCGATAAGGCAGGCAAAGTGATCCGCGAGGTCAAGGTCGCAACCGAGCCGGTGGCAATCCTTGCGGTTCTGACAGAGGAGCCGCTTGCCCTTGAGCGCATTGGCCTTGAGGCGGGACCCTTATCGCAGTGGCTGTACAGCGCATTGGTCGAAGCGGATTTGCCGGTGATCTGTGTTGAGACCCGCCATATGCAGGCGGCGCTGTCGGCGCAGATCAACAAGAGCGACCGCAATGATGCGCGCGGCATTGCACAGATGATGCGTGTTGGCCTGTACCGACCGGTGCATGTCAAGACGCTGGCCAGCCAGAAGCGCCGCATGCTGCTGACCAGTCGCCAGCTTTTGCAGGCCAAGGCACTCGACATCGAGAACGATCTGCGTGGCACGCTGCGCAATTTCGGCCTCAAGGTTGGCATGGTGGGCACGGTCAAGTTCGAGGCTCGAATTCGTGAGCTGGTCGCGGACCATCCGGACTTGGCCGCGATCGTCGAACCGCTGCTGATCGCCCGCAGGGTCCTGCGCGAGCAGCTCGGCGTGCTTCACCGCCAACTGCTTGAGATCGTGCGCCATGATGAGGTCTGCCGCAGGCTGATGACCACGCCTGGCGTCGGACCAGTGGTCGCGCTGACC
>VAZQ01000365.1:0-430 GCA_005883115.1 Alphaproteobacteria bacterium
GCCGTGGGATCCGCCATTGCTGAAGATGTGGCGCTCGCGCGGATTCTCAAACAGCACGGTTTCAAAGTCGAGCTGCGATCCGGAGATCGGCTCTTGTCAGCCCGCATGTACACGGGATGGACAACGGTGTGGCCCGGTCTCGCCAAAAACTTGGTGGACACGCTCGGTGGCCCCGCCTCGGCCCTCATCACGGCATTCATTGCAATTCCCCTCGCGTGGGCGGCCTATAGCATTCCCGCGCTCGACGCACTTGGTTGCCTCGACAGGGGGGAAAGCACCGCTTGCTTTGCGCTGGCGCCGGCCCTAGCCGCCTCTGCTGCAGCGATCGGATTGCATTTGGCGGGAGCCGCCCACTTTCGCATCCCGCTATGGTACGCATTACTCTTCCCATTGGGATACAGCGCCGGCGCGCTGATGGTGCTCGACAGTG
>VAZQ01000365.1:436-13494 GCA_005883115.1 Alphaproteobacteria bacterium
GGAAGGGCCGCGCCTATCCATGACGTCGGATCCGCGGCAAGCTCGAACGCGCTCCTCCGACGTAAGTGAGCCAGACCAAGGCGTTTCGAAAGGGACCGCCCTCCTGGCCCTCGTGCTTATCGCCGTATTTCTCTACGCCGTTCGATGGGCGCTGCTGCCGTTCGTTGTTTCGGCCGTTGGCGCCTACCTTTGCACCCCCTTAATCGAACGGTTTGGTAAGCGCACTCGTCTGCCGCGCATCGTATTCGTCAGCGCGATATTCATTGCGTTGCTTGCCGCCGCAACGACCATGGTGATCATCGCTGTGCCGCCGCTGGTGCGCGAAGCGACGAGCACCGTCGGCGACCTCGGCGCGACGATAGAGAGGCTCGCTCGAGGGGCGATCGGCGATGGATCGATCGAATTCCTCGGCAAGCCGATGAATGCATCGGAGATCGCGCAGGCAGCAGCAAGCGGATTGCGGGATTGGCTCGACCAGACGGGAGTGCTGCTGACACTGGCCAGCTGGAGCTTCGCAGGCCTGTTCGGGTCGTTTCTTGCGTGGGTGCTTTTCTTTTTCTTTCTGAAAGACGGCCCCCGCCTCGCTCGCGGCGTGCTGTGGCTTGTGCCGCCCAGACATCGTCCGGTCACCGAATTCGTCTGGTCCCGCCTCGATCCAGTTCTCAAGCGCTATTTCATCGGCGTGATCATCGTCGTGCTCTATGCCATGGCGGCTGCATATCTGGGTCTCGGCTTATTGCTGGGCATCAGGCATGCTGTGTTCCTAGCGGTGCTGACCGGTCTTCTGGAGATGATTCCCGTCATCGGGCCGGCAAGCGCCGCCGTTCTGGCCGGGCTGGTCGCGCTTCGCCAGGCGGACAGCGTGGCGTCCATCGTGGCCTACGCGATCTACGCAACTGCCTTGCGCCTGTCGATAGACCAACTCCTCGGTCCGGTGGTGCTCGGACACGCCGCACGACTGCATCCCACCGTCATCATCTTTTGTTTTCTCGCCGGCGGGCTGTTGTTCGGCATCCCCGGCGTGATCATGGCGGTACCAGTCGCGCTTGCCATCAAAGTGAGCTTGGCAACGATCTATGATGAGCCGCATCTGGTTCCGATACACGTGTCCGATCCAGCTCGACCGAAATAGCGGGTCGACCGATGCCTCCCGAACATGGCTCCGCCCGCGGTGGGTGGCGCCATTCGCTCGCGGTACGCGAGAAGAGCAGAGGCCGATCCCAGCTCCCCGGCGGCGGGACAGGCCCGCTATAGTGACCCGCCGCTGCGAACGCAGTGATCGGCGTGGCGCACCACCCAAGCCGATCGTCCTCTCATGCGCGGCACGATCCTCTCCGCCATTTTGTAGCAATTGGTGATAATAGCGGCGCTCGCCGCCGCCTCCCGTGCGCCGCTTGCGGGTGCGGCATCTGCGTGACTCGCCGAAAATCCTGTGCACGCGAGCGCAATCGTCGCGTGAGTGAATCGGACCATGTCCTCTCCTCCGCTCGATCTGAGCATGACGATTCGGTCACCGCCGCCGGGACGGACTGCTTCTCTCGCCGCCCCGCGGCTCGGCAGGCCGAAGCCATCGCGGCTGCCGCCCTGAGCAGAGCATAGCGGGCGAGACTTACGTCAAGCTGAACAATGCTCGCCGCGTTGTGTCGCGGCGGTGCCTGCCGCAGCCCTCACGCTTGAGCCGGTTAGAGACGTTAGCCGGTGGCGCGCATGGCGCGTTTCACATGGTCGGGTTGGCGTAACGGCCGCCGAGCGCGAACAGGCCATAGGCGGCGCCGGCGATGTCGAAGTTGAACGAGAAGTGCTGGTTGATGGCGAGCACGTCACGCAGGTATCGCTGCAGCGGATCGCGGGTATAGAGGCCCTGCGCGCCGTAACAGGACCATAGCGTCTCCACCGCCTCGCGCGCTTGTCCGACCGCGAAGGCGGAATGGGCGCGGAAGCGCAACTTGGTCTCGAGATCCGGCACCGCGTCCCGCTCCGCCGCGGCCTCGAACGCGATGGCCGACTGGCGCAAGAGGTCACGCGCCGAATCGATCAGGCAGCGCGCGCGGGCGAGCTTGATCTGCACCGCCTGGAAATCTGCCACGCGTGCGCCGGTATAGGTACCGGTCCGCTTGGCCATCGTGTCAAGGAAGAGCTCAAGCGCGCCTTCCGCCGCACCTACGGCCGCCAGCGCCAGGGGATGGCTTGAGGCAGCAACCAGCAGAATGGCAAACAGCGACCCGCCATTAAGCGCGGCGCCGGGATGCTCGCGCCCGCCGCGGCACCGCAGGAGCGGCAGCGCCCGCCGCTCAGGCACGAACAGCTCGCTCACCGCAACATCCTTGCTGCCCGTAGCCGCCATGCCCATGGCGTACCAGGTGTCGATGATCTCGTAATCGGACTTGGGCACGAGGCACAGCCGCCAATCAACGGGCGCGCCGCCGTCCTCCTCGTAGACGCTCACCGCCAACATGTTCCATTCCGAATTGTCGACCGCCGAGGAGAACGGCCAGCGGCCGTTGACGATGAAGCCGCCCGGCGCCTTGCGTCCGCGACCGGCCGCAAGCGCGATTGAGGAGGCGATCAGCGCGTCCGGATTAGACTCCCAAACTTCGCGCTGGGTCTCAGGCTCGTAATATCCGAGAATCCAGTGATGGCAGGCGACGTTCCCCACGCTCCAGGCCGTGGATGGACATCCGCGCGCAAGCTCTGCCGGAATATCCACGACGGCCACGAAAGGAAGCTCCATCCCGCCGAACGTCTTGGGCTGGTGAAAGCGGAACAAACCGCTCTCGTGCAGGGGCTGCTCGTTGTCGCGAGTGAGCATGCGGGCGTTCTCGGCGCGCTGCGCGCGCTCGCGCAGGACCGGCACGATCTCTCGTGCCCGCCGCATGGCCTCGTCGTAACCCACGCCGGAGAAATCGCGACGCACGAGCTGCGGCAGCGTGCCCGTCTCGTCTTGCCCGCTCGTCTGCATGGTCACGGGAAAAATCTCCTGCCTCAGCCCGCCAATTCGGCGACCGCACGCGCCGCTTCGGCGATGGCGAGATGCGCATAGGCGTCGCCACCCGCGTCTGAATTAGCGATGGCGACGCGGCTGGTTTTTTGCCGGGCGCGCTCGAGCACACTCGCATAGTCATCTTCGTCATAAAGTGAGTTCGCCACATAGCCGTAGCCGTGCGGCCAGCGGTTGACCGTGATTGCGGCGATGTCGCGCGCGCTGGTAAAGCCGCCTCCCCCTAGCATGCGATCGAGCTCGTCCCGGATTTTGGCTTCGAAATCCGCAAATGTCATGTCGAGCAGCCGTGCCTGCCCGATGCGAAACTGCGTGCGCGCATCAAGCCCCCGGTTGGGGGCGCCCGGAACGTGGACCAGATGCAGGCACATCGGCTCGGAGGGATCGCGCGCATGGTGATAGCCGCCGAGACTAACCGGAAAATCGAGCTTCGCCCGGCTGTGAAAGGACATCGGCGCGGAGATGTCGTGCACGCCTAGGTGCACCCACGGGCGCCAGTCGCGCACCAGCACATTTGTATAGACGAGCGGAGTCTTGACGTTGCGCGCGAGCGCCTCGCGTTGCGCTACCGGCAGCTCCGGCATGATATGCGGAATGACCATGTGGAAGCAGGCGAGCACCGCGTGCTTGGCTTCCACGCGGTGCGGCACGCCCGCGCGCACGTAGCTAATGAGCACACTCTCGGGCGTGTTGCGGACGTCGACGCAGGTCGACTCGAGCCGGATGCGCACGCCTTGGTCGCTCCGATCGAGCTTATCGTAGTCGAAACGCGCCAGCACCACGTCGTCCATGGTCTGGCCGGGCGCAACTTCCGGGACGAGCGAACGCACCAAAAGCCGAGCGAGCGAAGCGTTGCCGTCTGGGAAGTGATAGATGTAAGGCTCCCGTGCGGAGCGGCCCGGCAGGCCCAAGCCGTCGAAGCCCGGGTAGCCCAACTCGCGGGCGTCGGCGGCCGGCACGGCGTCGCATCCAAGCCCGAAGAAGCCGAGCGTGCGGCCCTGAAAACAGTTCGCCACTTCTTCGCTGCAGCCGCACACGCGGACAAGGTAGTCGCGGTAACTCGTCCGCTTCAACGTTTCCAGTTTCTCTTGCGCCGTCTTGCCGCCGAGCGGATCGTGTCCCCTGTCGTAAAGCGCGAGCAGCTGTGCCTTGCTCGCGGACGAGATCGGAAAAGCGGCGACGAACTCGGACAGTGGTTTCCCATTGGCGATCCGGCGCGAGGCGTCGTCGATCCCCCCGCCCGGCGGCTCGCCCGGTACCAGCACATCGCGACCGAAGGTCTCGCGCGCAAAGAATACGGCGCGTGAGAGCCCGAGCGAGGAATAGAGGGTACGCTCGAAGGCGGTTTCGAAGCGCCCGATCCCGACGCCGAGCTCGCGCAGAAGCCCATTAGCGGCCTCGCTGTACTGCGTCATGGGCGAATCGATCGACTCGCTCCCGCCGTAGCCGATGACGAGCCGCCCATCGAACGTGAACTCGTTGCGCTTGGCATGGCCACCGAAATCATCGTGGTTGTCGAGGACGAGAATGCGCGCGGACGGTCCGGCGGCGCGGCGGTAGAAGAACGCGGCTGCCAAGCCGCTGATGCCACCCCCGACGACGACGAGGTCATACTCTTCCTCGACCGGCAGCCCCTCGAGAGCGAAAACTTTGCCTCGCCACGCTTGCGCGTGCGCGACCTCGTAGGAGCCCGGGTGCTGTCCGCGCAGGCCCGTGAGCGCCGGCGGATAGCGGGTCGGCTCCGCTGCGATCTGGGCGGCCGGGGTGAGGCCGGCAGCGACGGTGAGGGCTATTCCGTTGAGGAAGTCGCGCCGCGAAATCGAGGACATGCGCTGGCCAAATGGGAATGCGCCCGCGAACTAGATCGAGGACAGAGGCAACGGATTGCCCCCGCATGGTGCCGACAGGTTTTATGATTCTGCCAGGAAGCGGAGATGAAATACAAGGCAGCGGGGTCTTGCGCCTCTGCGGATGCAGGTCGTCTCGCAGGCGGCGAGGCCGCAGACACCGCTGGTCGGGGCAGCAAGGCCTACACTATGATGGATGGGGAGGAAGATGGAGGAACCCGTGAATCAGGACATCATCAATCTCTACGATCGCTTCACCCATGGCGGCATGAGCCGGCGCGCGTTTCTCGACCGGCTAGCCGAGCTTGCGGGTTCCACGGCGGCAGCAGCCGCGCTCCTGCCGCTGTTGCAAAACGACTATGCGCGCGCCGCGATCGTGTCCCCTGACGACACCAGGCTCGCCGCAGAACGGGTCACGTATGATTCCCCCAAGGGCAAGATCAATGGCTACCTCGTGCGCGGCAAGGCCCGCCGTCATCGTCATTCACGAGAACCGCGGGCTCAGCCCGCACATCGAGGACGTCGCGCGCCGGCTGGCAGTCGAGGGCTACCTCGTGTTGGCGCCCGATCTTTTGTCGGTGAACGGCGGTACCCCGGCCGACGAGGACAAAGCGCGCGAGCTTCACGCCAAGACCGAGCGCGAAGACATGATCGCAGCGGCGATCGCGGCCGTCCCCTTCATGCAGAAGCATGCGGAATCGACTGGCAAGGCCGGCGCCGTCGGCTTCTGCTTCGGTGGCGGCATTGTCAATCGCATGGCGGCGGGGAGTCCCGATCTCGCGGCCGCGGTGCCCTACTACGGCGAGCAGGTCCCAGCCGAGATGGTCCCTGCGATCAAGGCAGCGCTTCTGCTGCACTACGCCGAGAACGACGAGAGGATCGACAAGGGCATCGCCGCTTATGAGGCGGCGCTCAAGGCCAACAACAAGAAATTCACGATTTACGTCTATCCGGGCACCCAGCACGCTTTCAATAACGACACCGGTGCCGCGCGTTACAATAAAGCGGCCGCCGACCTCGCCTGGAGCCGAACGCTCGCATTCTTCGCGGAGAATTTGGGCGCCCCGCCCAAGCCGGCGTGAAAGCTCCTACCACGCTTCGCTAGTCATTCCGTCCACCGGTCTCTAACCCGAGATCGGCGGCGGGCCCGAATGGTGCGCGCGTGGCGCGTCAACCTCGTGCGCGCGAGCGTCGAGGACTCTTCTGCGTTGCGGCCAGCGCCTCGATCAGCGCGGTTGCCGTGCGCAGGAGACGGCCATCCCGACCGAAGGGCCCAATGAGCTGCGCAGCGAGCGGCAAGCCTCCCTCGCCCGCAAACAGCGGCATCGATAGGGCGGGCAAACCGGTCAAAGTCCAAAGCGTGCAGAATACGGGGTCCCCGGTTGAACCGAGCCCTTTCGGCGCCACACCGACGGCCGCCGGCGTGATGATCGCGTCGTAGGTATCGAAAATTTCGGCGAGGCTTGCGGCGTAACGCGGCACCTTCGCCAGGGCGCCCAGATAGTCGACCGCCGCCACGCTCCGGCCGTGGGAGAGGAGCTTGCGTAACATCTCGCTCGGCTCGCCACGGGCGACAAAAGGCGCGAGGTTATGCGCCATCTCTGTCGCCATGATCGTGCGATGTATCTCCCAGGCTTCCGACCAAGACTGCGGAAGATCGACAGCCTCGACCGCGCTGCCGACTGCCGCGATGAATTCCTCGAATGCGGCTTTGGTGTCGCCATCGGCCTTATCCCAGACCGGCGTGCGCACGAATGCAAAACGCGGGGGCACGGGCGGCTTCTCCCTTTGCATCGCGCGGAAATCGGGGGCGGCGAAAGGGCGCGTGTCCGCGTCCGCGGGGTCGTAACCGGCAATCACGTCGAGGACGAGGGCCAGGTCAGGAAGCGAGCGCGCGAACGCGCCGAGGTGGTCAAGGTGACGCGACAGCGGCAGGACACCCCCGCGCGAGACCAGCCCAAAACTTGGTTTGATCGCGAACACGCCGCAAAACGCAGCCGGACGGATCACCGATCCGTTGGTCTGGCTGCCGAGCGCGAGTGGGACCATATGCGCGGCCACCGCCGCCGCCGATCCTGACGACGAGCCGCCGGGCGTGCGCGTGTGATCATGCGGATTGCGCGTCGGCCCGGGATGGTAATACGCGAACTCCGTGGTCACACTCTTACCGACGATCACCGCGCCGGCGGCACGCAGCTTCGCCACTGCCGTGGCGTCTTTCCACGGCCGACGGCCGGCGGCGAGCGGCGAGCCCAGCTCGGTCGGATAGTCCGCGGTGTCGATGATGTCCTTGATCGCGACTGGAACGCCGTGCAGCGGCCCGATCGGCTGCCCCTGCGCGCGGCGCTCGTCGAGTGCGCGGGCTTGGGAGAGCGCATGGTCGCGGTCGAGGTGAGTGAATGCTTTGATCTCGCCATCGAGGGCTTCAATGCGCTCGAGGCAGGCGCGGGTATAATCCTCGGCCGAAATCGCACCGCGGGCGATTTCCGCTGCGGCCTCGCTTGCAGTCAAATGGATGAGCGCGTGCTCCGCCAAGGCTCTCTCTGCCCGCATGAGGAGTAGGCGCGCAGGCCGACCCTCATGACGTTCCCATCAAATTGAGTACGCCGGAAAGCGTCATCGTGAACGCCAGCGCCACCCCCGAACACAAAGCGACGCTGATATATGGCTCCCATTCGGTATCGACCCAGCGGTGCCTGTTGCCGCCACGCGGCAGCAAAGCCCAAAACACGGCGGCGGTGACGAGGAAGACCACGATGCCGGACATCAGCAGAAACATCTTTTCCTCCGGATCAGGCGCGCGGCGTTAATGATAAAGCTTGTTCGGTAACCAGAGGCCGATCTGCGGGAACGTGTAGAGCATGATCATCGATACGATGACGATGATCATGAACGGCATCACGCCGCGGAAGATATCGTTGATGTTGACCCAGCTGGGCGCCACGCCCTTGAGATAGAATGGCGCCATGGCGACCGGCGGGGACAAGAACGAGGTCTGGATATTGAGGGCGACCAAGAGCCCGAAGAACAGCGGATCGACGTTGAAGGTTTTCAAGAGCGGCAGGAAGATCGGCATGAAGATGACGATGATCTCGGTCCATTCGAGCGGCCAGCCCAAGACGAAGATGATGAATTGGGCGAGCACCATGAATCCGGTGGTCGACAGGTTCATGGCCAACATGAATTTCTCGATCGGCTCGTGGCCGCCCAGATAGGCAAAGACCGCCGAGAACGTGAAGGAACCGATGAACAGCCAGCACACCATCGCCGTGGTGCGCGCCGTCAAAAACACGGACTCCTTGAGCTGAACGAACGTGAAGGAGGTTCCCGGCACCAGTGCGATGCCGGTCAGGAGCGTCGCGAATAGCGCGACAGTAACGACGCGGCGATCGACATTCAGATTGCTCATTCCACACACGATCAAATAGACGAAGAACGCGGCAGCCAGCACGCCGAAGGTTTGGACCAAGATGACATTGTGCCGCCGCTTGAAATCCGCGCCGTAGCCGACCGCGAGGAGGAGCGCGCCGAGCGAGCCCATGGCCGCCGCCTCCGACGGCGTGGCAAGGCCGAAGATGATCGATCCGAGCGCCGCGCCGATGAGCCCGGCCAACGGCGCGAACGACGTCACCAGCGCCCATAGCACGGTCGCGAACGGCACGTTGCGCTCCTCGGCCGGCAGCTGCGGCGCCAGCTTCGGATTGAGCAGCGTCATGATGATGACGTAGAGCATGTAGAGCCCGGCCAGCATGATGCCGGGAAAGAAGGCGCCGGCGTAGAGCTTCACCACCGAGACGCCCGCGGTGGCGCCGTAAAGGATGAGCATCACACTCGGCGGAATGAGAATGCCGAGGCAGCCGCCCGCGCACACCACCCCGGCGGCAATTTTTACGTCGTAGCCGGCGCGCAGCATGGCCGGAAATGCCAGCAGCCCCATGAGCGTCACGCAGGCGCCGACGATGCCGGTTGCGGTCGCAAAAATGGCGCAGGTCGCGAGCGTGGCGAGCGCGAGCGAGGCTGGCACCGGGCCGGCCGCGAGCTGAAGTGAACGGAACAGGCGGTCGAGGATGTTGGCGCGCTCGATGATGTAACCCATGAACACGAACAGCGGAATCGAGATGAGGACGTCGTTCGTCATCACCGAATAGGTGCGCTGCACGAGCAGGTTGAAAATGAGGTCGCCCATCGCGAAGTAGCCGAAGAACACGCCGAGCGCCATCAGCGTGAACGCGATCGGAAATCCAAACATGATGAAAACGACGAACATCCCGAGCATGATCACGCCCAGCTCAGGGTTGCCAATACCGAAGATCAAATGTCGCCCCTGCGTTGCCCGATCTCCTCGAGCTCCTTCACCACCTGATAATCGCCGTGCTCGGCCTTCTCCAGCATGACCTTCTCGAGCTCCTCGACGTCATGCAGGCGTTTGGGCCATTCGCCGGTATGGATGCACATGATGCAGCGGATGACCTCAACGATGCCCTGCGTCACCATCAGCACGCCGACGATCGGGATCAGCGATTTGAAGTGGTAGACCGGCGGCCCGAACGGGCTGGCCGAGGAGTGTTCATGCACCAGCCACGACAGCTGGGCGTAACCATAACCGGCGTAGATGAATGCCAACATGCCGGGAAAGAAGAACAGGAAATAAAGCACTAGGTCCCATTTGGCTTGGGTGCGGGGGGACCAGGCGCGGTAGATGAAGTCGCCGCGTACATGGCCATTGCGGGAAAGCGTATAGGCGCCGGCCAGCATGAACAGGGTGCCGTAGAGCATGTAGCTGGCGTCGAACGCCCACTCGGTCGGCGCCAGGAAGAGGTAGCGCACGAAGACTTCGTAACTCGTGGTGAACGTGAGCACGAGGATGCACCACCCCGCGGTCTTGCCGATCCAGGTGCTGATCTCGTCCACGATGAGCAAAACGCGATTCATGACTCTCGCGCGACGCTTCTCATTCAGCTTTCTAGCAAGTGAAAAGATGAAAGGCCCGCACGGCAAGAGCCGCGCGGGCCCGTTACGTCGTGCTTACCCGAAGAAGTGCTTGTAGGCCACCTCGAGTTGCGCGGTGGTCAGATTGTTGGTGTGGAAATAGGGCGAGACTCGCTTCGCCCACGCCTTTTGCGAATTAAGGACCTTCTGGAAGAACGGATCCTGATTCGCTTCGATCACCTTGTCCCAAGCCTTGAGTTGCGCCTCGAGTACCGAGTCCGGCGTCTTGATGACATTGACGCCGCGCTTCCTGATCTCCTCGAGATCCTTCGAATAGCGGTCATGCGCCTGGGCGAACTGGTCGGCGGTCGCGGCGAAGGCTGCGTATCGCAGGATCGCCCTGAGTTCGGCCGGCAGCGCATTGTACCTCGCCTTGTTGAAGCTGAGCTCGAACGACTCCTGCTGCTGGTGGTGGCTTCGCACCATGAAATACTTGGACACGTCGGGGAAACCGAGCAGCAGGTCGGACGACGGGTTGTTGAACTCGGCCGCGTCGATCAGGCCGCGGTCGAGCGCCGGCACGATCTCGCCGCCCGGCAGGATTGTGACAGAAGCGCCCATCTCCTTGAATAGGTCGGCCGAGAGTCCGACGGTGCGGTATTTCATGCCCTTGAACTCGTCGGCGCTCTTGAGTTCTTTCTTGAACCAACCGAGCGGCTGATTCATCATCGGATAGTAGAGAAGACCGACGAGGTTCAGTTTGAGGATATCGTTGATCAGCTCGTTGTAGAGCGCCTCGCCGCCGCCGTAATAGAACCAGGCCAGCATGCTGTGGGCGTCCCAGCCCATCGACGGCGGGGTGCCGAACAGCGAGGCCGCCTTGTTCTTGCCGTACCAGTAGACGGTCACGCCGTGACCGGCGTCGAGGACGCCCGAATGCACCGCATCCTGCAGCTGGAAGGCGGGCACCACGGCGCCGGCGGCAAGCACGTCGAGCTTGAGCCGGCCGCCCGACATCTCGTTGACCTTCTTGGCGTAGTCGACGGCAAACTCGTGGAAAATGTCCTTGGTCGGCCAAGTCGACTGATATTTCCAGGTCACAGTCTGCGCCCGCGAGACCTGCGGCATAGCGACCGCGGCGGCGCCGGTAATGGCGGCGCCAGCGAGGAACTTGCGCCGACTTGTAGATTTGGACATGCGGGATCGTTGAGCACTCATGGGCATTGCCCTCCTTGGGTTTCGCGAGCGTTCTCGCGGCCTCTGGGAGCCGCTTGGGGATATGAACCGCCCGGACAGTTGCCTATTCCGGTAAAGGCAGGTTGTACGGGCTGATATCGCCCGGCACAAGACTCGAATTGTCTCATCCCCGCGACGCGAGGTAGCGCGTACGGGCAAAGTTAATAATAATTAGCTTGACAGCGCTGCACCCTCTCCCGCAAGCGCGGCATTCGCCACTTACTCAATGAGTGCCCGGGCCGCCTTTGTAGGGGCGCACGAGGCTGCTATGGGGCGTAAGTAAGTCACGATCGCCCAATTCGGGCTGGATTGATCCGTTAGACCGCCCGCGCGACCGCATTTTTCGAACCATTGCCGACAGACGAGGAGGAATTCGTGTCACGCCTCGCTTCGACGCTCGCCATCATCTTCCGGCTTGCCCGACCTTATTTCTTCTCCGAGGACCGCTGGGCCGGCCGCGTTCTCCTCGCCGCCGTGATCGCCATCGAACTCTCGATCGTGGCCATCAACGTCATGCTCAATCAATGGAACAACCGTTTTTACAACGCGCTGCAGGAGCGCAATTGGGACACTTTCGTCTCGGAGCTGCTGTTCTTCTGTGCGCTGGCCGGGGCTTACATCGTTCTCGCGGTCTATCAGCTCTATCTCAATCAATGGCTGCAGATCCGGTGGCGGCGCTGGATGACGCAGCAATATCTTCATCATTGGCTCGCCGGCGCTAACCACTACCGGATGCAACTGCTCGGCGATGCCGCCGATAATCCGGACCAGCGCATCTCTGAGGACATCAACATGTTCATCGAGCGCACGCTGGCTCTGAGCGTCGGGTTGCTCAGCGCGATCGTGACGCTATTTTCTTTCGTGACGATTCTGTGGATGCTCTCCACGGCCGCTCCGCTTCAACTGTTCGGTTCAAGTTTCGCAATCCCGGGTTATCTGGTCTGGGCGGCGCTGCTTTACGCGGTGGTCGGGACCACACTGGCCCATTTGATTGGCTGGCCGCTCGTCTCGCTCAATTTCCGCCAACAGCGTTTCGAGGCCGACTTCCGCTTCAACCTCGTTCGGTTGCGGGAAAATTCCGAGCAAATCGCGCTACTCCGCGGCGAAGTGGCTGAGCGGGAGCGGTTACTCGACCGCTTCGGCTACGTCGTCGGCAATTTTTTTCTGATCATGCAGCGCACGAAACAACTGACTTTTCTGACCTCAGGTTACGCGCAGGTCTCGGTGGTCTTTCCCTTCATCGTGATCAGCCCCGCCTATTTTGCCGGCGCAGTCCAGCTCGGCGGGCTCATGCAAACCGCCTCCGCGTTCACCAGCGTGCAGACGGCGCTGTCGTTTTTCGTCAATGCCTACCGTCAGCTCGCGGATTGGCGAGCGGTGATCGCGCGGCTCGATGGCTTCAACGTCGCCGTGGAGCGGGCTCAGGCAGCAGCGACGGCAAGGCCGGCGATCGAAGTGTCGATACGTCAAACCGCAGATCGCATCCAAATCGATGATCTCTTGGTTCGGCTGCCGCAGGGGACGGCGTTGGTGGCCGTCGATGACCTTGCCATTTCCGCCGGCGAGCGGGTGCTGCTCACAGGCCCGTCCGGTGCTGGCAAATCGACATTGTTCCGAGCCATCGCAGGGGCATGGCCGTTCGGCGCGGGCACCATCCGGATACCTAAAGGCGCAAAGGTGATGGCGTTGCCGCAGCGACCGTATTTGCCAATCGGCACGCTCGCGGCCGCGGTGAGCTATCCGGCGCAACCGGACACGTTTGACGCCGAGGTGCTGCGCGAGGTCATCGCTGCCGTCGGCCTGCACACGCTCGCCGGACGACTGAGCGAGGAGGCACACTGGAACCGCATGCTCTCGCTCGGCGAGCAGCAGCGCCTCGGAATTGCCCGCGCCATCCTGCAATCGCCAGGCTACCTTTTGCTGGACGAGGCAACGGCATCGCTCGATGAGCCGGCGGAAGCTATGCTCTATCGCCTTCTCAACGCACGGCTCAAGGGTGCCACCATCATCTCGATCGGGCACCGCTCGACCCTCAGCGCATTCCACCG
>VAZQ01000366.1 GCA_005883115.1 Alphaproteobacteria bacterium
ATCGGCCTGCCGGCTTGTGGATAGCTGAAGAATTAGGGTGCTGCGCTTAAGGCTGATGGTGAAACGAGGTCCGCATATGCGGCCTCAAGCATCAGCAGGAGAAGCGCAGCATGGACTATTTTGCTGGACTAGACGTGTCGGTCAAGGAGACGAGCGTCTGCATCGTGGATGATGCGGGCAAGATCGTGCGGGAAGCGAGGGTGGCGAGTGAGCCTGAAGCTCTCCTGCAGGTGCTGACGAACACCATCTATCGCTTCAAGCGAGTTGGGCTGGAAGCTGGACCGCTGTCGCAGTGGCTTTACAGCGTTCTCGCCGAAGCGGGCTTACCGGTGATCTGCGTTGAGACGCGGCACATGAGGGCGATGTTGAAGGTACAGATCAACAAAACGGACCGCAACGACGCGCGCGGCGTAGCACAGATGATGCGGGTGGGACTCTATCGTCCGGTGCACGTGAAGACATTACGCAGTCAGAAGCTTCGGATGCTCCTGACCCATCGCAAGCTACTTCAGTCGAAGGCCATCGCCATCGAGAACGACCTGCGTGCCACCTTGCGCAACTTCGGCCTTAAGGTGGGCATGGTGGGGACGGTGAAGTTCGAGGCGCGCATCAAGGAGCTTGTCGAGAACCTTCCCGATTTGGCCGTGCTGGTGGAACCGCTGCTCATTGTCCGGCGGGTAGTTCGCGAGCAGATCGGCATCCTGCATCGCCGCTTGCTGGCTATCGTCCGAGACGATGATGTGTGCCGGCGCCTGATGACGATCCCCGGTGTCGGCCCTGTGGTCGCGCTGACCTATCGCGTCACCGTCGATGTGCCGGCCCGCTTCAGGAACTCCAAGGCGGTCGGGGCGGTGTTTGGACTGACACCCTCCAAGTATCAATCCGGCCAGAACGATCGAACCGGCGGGATATCACGGTGCGGAGACGAGATGATGCGGATGATGCTCTACGAAGCGGCCCAGAGCATGCTGGTGCGTTCGGCGAAATGGTCCTGGCTCAAGGCCTGGGCGATGAAGATCGCCAGGCATCGCGGGATGAAAAAGGCGATCGTGGCGCTGGCGCGTCGGTTGGCCGTGATCATGCACCGCGTGTGGGTTGACGGCACCGAGTTCCGATGGACCAGGGAAGTCGCAGCAGCTTGAGATCTGTGCAGGATCAAATGCAATAGGAGGAAAATCGAGTTCCACCCAGCGGTGGAATGATGTCCCTCGCGGGACGATGGATGAGGTGAGATCGTACGTCTGCTTGGACCTGCCGTCACACTGACGGCAAGGCCGCCCAAAAGATTGTTCCACCTCGTCTTCGAATCCCATGATGGAAGGGCCTTGGTGCCGAGTCCGAAGAGAAGCACGAGCCCGTGAGCGACATCGACACTGAAGTGGTGGATAGCCTCAAAGCGCTTGACCCAGACGGCCGATTAGAGAAGCAGTCTTCTGCCGACCCGGCAAATGTGTCATGAAGGGGCTGCGTCAGCCGCACGCATTGCGAGTGGGGAAAGCGGCGGCTGCAGCGGCCCTCGAAATCGATCCGCGAGCCCAGCCATGAGTTCCGCGATGAACGTCCCCCCGGTCAAGGCGGGATCGGCGATCGGCATGATAGCTGCCGTGTCGATTGGCATCGGCGGCATGGTTGGGGCGGGAATTTTTTCCATTCTCGGGGTCGTTGCGCACGCGGCCGGCAATGCGATGTGGCTCGCTTTCGCGATTGGCGGGGTGGTGGCGCTCTTGTCCACCTACTCGTATGCCAAGCTTGGCGCCACTTTCCCCTCGGCCGGCGGCGCGGTGCATTTCTTGGTCAAGAGCTTCGGCGACGGCGTCCTTGCCGGTGGCCTCAACCTGTTCATGTGGGCGGGCTACATCATTTCGCTCGCACTCTATGCGACCGCGTTCGGCGGTTACGCTGCAACCTTCGTGACCACCGCACCGTCCGCGCTGTTGCTGAAGTCGCTGGCGGTGGCTTCCGTCGTGCTGCTGACATTGGTCAATGCCTTCGGTGCCCGGCTTATGGGCCGCTGGGAGACCATCATCGTCGCGGTCAAGGTCGCAATCCTCGTGCTCTTTGCGGCGGTCGGTTTGTGGTTCATCAGGCCAGGATATCTCTCGGTCGAGCTGTGGCCCGAGCCGGAGTCGGTTTTATTCGGCGCAGGCGTGCTGTTCATCGGCTACGAAGGTTTCGGGCTCATAACCAACGCGGCCGCCGACATGCGCGATCCAAAAAAGATGCTGCCGCGGGCCCTCTATACCAGCGTGCTTCTGGTGATCGCGCTTTATCTCGCCGTTTCGCTGACAGTGACCGGTAACTTGTCGGATTACGAGATCGAGCAGACCCGGGATTATGCCTTGGCGGAGGCGGCCAAGCCGTCCTTGGGACAATTCGGGTTCCGCCTCATTGCCATCGCCGCCCTGTTCTCGACCGCGTCGGCGATCAATGCCACGCTGTTTGGGTCGGCCAACGTCTGTTACATGATCGCCCGCGACGGCGGCCTGCCGGAGGGACTTTCACGCACCGAGTGGCGAGGGGCGAGCGGTGGCTTGCTGCTCACGGCGGCGTTGGTTCTCATCGTGATGGTGAGCTTCGATCTCTCCGGTATCGCCATGATGGGAAGCGCCGCTTTCCTGTTGATTTATGCCGCGGTGAACGCCGGTCACCTCAAGGTGCTCAGAGAGACGGGAGCGAGCGCGGTCCTCGTGTGGCTATCGCTGCTGACGTGCCTAGCGATGTTCGTAGTGCTCTGCGCTTACATTTACCGAGAGCAGCCGCGCGCGCTCGCCGCCTTGATCATTATCGCAGCAGCGGCGTTTGCCGCGGAATGGGCTTACCGGCGCTGGACCGGGCGCAGGATCAGCGAACGGCCATAACCGCGCCCTCAGCGCGGTTGCGGCATCGTTGAGGTGACCGAGGTTCGCCGCTCGGCAGTGCAGCATATTTTGGCAGCGCAGCATCTCATTGCGCGCTGGACTGCCCTCGTCCCGCGTGAGATAGGAAAAGGAACAAGCACGGGGAGAAAAAATGGCGGGCACTCTCGATCCGCAAGTCGCCGAACTGGTCGATGCGGCATTCGCAAAATCATGGCCGTTCGTCAAAACCGACCCCGGGCTCGCCCATGATGATCCGCAGGAGATGCGCACTCGGCTCGCTGATAGGTTGACGCGTCTCGCTCAGAACGGTGAACGGGATATGTGGCGGCTGGCCAATGCCGCTATTGGGCAGCTGCGGCGCGAACGAAACGCCGCTTAAAGCCGATCCATTGGCACGGCCTAACCCCCTCATCGCGGGCGTGGCCCGGGCACCCATCCCGTTCGCGAAAACAGCTGGATTGCCAGGTCAGACCCGGCATTGCGTGCAGGTGATTAGGCCGCACGCGAGCCGCGCGGGAGGCGCCACAGCCGCGCGGCGCGCTCGAATAACGGGCCGAGCAGGGGCCAGAACAGCAGGATAAGCGCGAGCGTGGTGATCGAGCCGACGAGCCCGTTCGACCAGAACACACGCAGATCGCCGCCCGCGCCAATCATCGCCAGCCGGAAGGCATCCTCCGCGCGACTGCCCAGCACCAAGGCCAACGTGAACGGGGCGAGCGGAATGCCGATTTTCTTGAACACGTAGCCAACAACGCCGAAGAGCAGCATCAGCCAGATATCGAAGATGGCGTTCTGAATGGCGTAGGCGCCGATCGCGCAGGAGACCACGATCATGGGCGCAATGGCGGCGAGCGGCACGCGCAGCACTGCAGCGAAAATCGGCACTGTCGTGAGCACCAGCGCGAGGCCGACGACGTTGCCGAGATACATCGACGCGATGAGGCCCCACACGAAATCCTTGTGCTCGACGAACAGAAGAGGGCCGGGATTGAGCCCCCAAACCATCAGCCCGCCGAGCAGGATCGCCGCCGTGCCCGAGCCCGGAATTCCGAGCGCGAGCATCGGAAGCAGCGCCGAGGTGCCGGACGCATGCGCCGCCGTCTCCGGCGCGAACACGCCTTCGATGCGCCCCTTGCCGAAGCTCTCCTTGTCCTTGGAGAAGCGCTTGGCGAGGTTGTAGCCCATGAAGGAGGCGGCAATTGCTCCGCCCGGCGTGATACCGAGCCAGCAGCCGATCGCTGAAGAGCGCAGCAGCGTCACCCAATAGCGGGGCAAGTCCTTCCATACGCGCAATACGACCCCCAGGCTGATGCTGGCAGTGTGACCGCGCAAGGCGAGCCGCTCTTCCATGGTCAGCAGGATTTCGCTGATGCCGAACAATCCGATCACCGCCACTAGGAAATTGATGCCGCGGAGGAGCTCGTTCCAGCCGAAGGTCATGCGCAGCGTGCCTGAGACCGTGTCCATGCCGATGCCCGCGAGCAGGAGGCCCAGCGTCATGGAAATGATGGTCTTGTGCTTGTCCTCGCGCCCGAGGCCCACGAACGAGCAGAACGTCAACAGATAGACGGCGAAGAATTCCGGCGGCCCGAATTGCAGCGCGAAGGCAGCGATGCCGGGCGCGAGAAAGGTGATGAGCAGAACCGCGGCGAGGGAGCCGATGAACGAGGAGGTGAACGCAGCTGTCAGCGCCTCGGGCGCTTTGCCCTGCTGCGCCATCGGATAGCCGTCAAAGGTGGTCGCGACGGACCAAGCCTCGCCGGGGATGTTGAAGAGGATCGAGGTGATGGCACCGCCGAACAGCGCGCCCCAATAGATGCAGGACAGCATGACGATGGCCGAGGTCGGGTCCATCGTGAACGTGAGCGGCAGCAGGATCGCCACCCCGTTCGGGCCGCCTAGACCCGGCAGCACGCCGACGAATATGCCGAGCACAAGCCCGACCATCATTACCGCGAGCGTCTTCCATGTCAGTAGGACGGTGAAGCCGTGAAGCAGGAGGCCGAAGGCTTCCATTGGCCCGACCTAATAGCCGAACGCCGCTTCGAGCGGGCCTTTGGGCATGATGACGTCGAAGGCGACATCGAACGTGACGAACATGACAATCGCAAAGAGGAACGCGGTGAGCAGGGACTTCCAGAGCGCAATACGGCCGATGAGGCGCATGAAGCCGGCGATGAGGAGGAAACTTGCGACATAAAGCCCGAGCCACTGCGTGAGCAGGCAGAACAGCAGCGTGGGAACGAAGACTTGCAGGACGCGGCGCAGCTGGTCGCGCGTGAGGAATATGTGCGCGGGACTGGTGCGCGTCAGCAGGCAGTTGGCGAGCCCGTAAAGACTGGCCCCGGCAAGGATGACGCCGAGATAGAAGGGGAAATAGCCGGGCTGCGGCCCGTCCGTTTCCCACGCGATGCCGGTACGCCAATTGTCGAAGCAGAAGAGCGCCGCCAAGCCGAGCAGCAGCAGCGAGGTAATGACGTCGACGGTGCGAGTAAGCAGGACCGGCGGTGAATTGTCCGCCGGCGCGGTCGGGTCGTCGACGATGATTTCCGCGTCAGGTGTAGCCATTCATGTTTTCGCGGCATTGCGGCCGGGGATTATTATTGCCTTTTTTGAGGTCCAATCGTCCCCGCGACGCTTGCGCGCGGGGACTCATTGCGTTCCCGCGTTCCTGGGAATGAGCGGGATTTTCAATGCAAGTTCTTCGATCCGATCGGTAGATGTTTCTAATGCGCGACAAAGCCCGCTTCGGTCATCAGCTTTTTGTTGAGCGCGTCGTCCTCTTCCAGAAACTTCACCATATCATTGCCGGTGAGGAAAATCGGCTTGAGCGCCTGCTTCTCCATGTAATCCTTGTATTCGGCTGTCTGCGTCAGCTTCTTGAATAGGTCGACATAGAAAGCCGTCTGCTCCGGCGTCACCTTGCCCGGCAGGAACATCGCGCGCAGCATGAGATATTGCAGGTCGAGACCCTCCTCCTTGCAGGTCGAAATGTCATGCCATGACATGTCGCCGGCGATTTTAGTTTTGTATTCGATTCGCTCCTTGTCGAACACGCACAGCGGCCGCACCTGGCCGGCGCGCCAGACTTCGAGATTTTCCGACGGATTGTTGACGTTCGCCGCGGTGTGATTGCCAACCAGCTGCGTTGCTGCCTCGCCGCCGGATTTGTAGGGCAGATAAGCGAACTTCGCCCCGGTCTGCTGCTCGAGGAAGACCGTGAGCACGTGGTCCTCGCGCCGCGAGCCGGTGCCGCCCATTTTGAGCGGGGGCGAGGCGGTCTTGGCGGCCTCGGTGAACTCTTTGACGGTCTTGTAGGGCAATTGCGTGTTCACCCACAGCACGAATTCATCGAGCGCGATCACGGAGACCGGCGTCAAGTCGCGCCAGTTGAACGGAATCTTAGCGGAGAGCGGCAGCATGTAGATGAGCGAATAGGCGATGAGAATTTTGTTGGGATCGCCTTCGCTCGATTTCATATAGATGAGCGCTTCCGCCCCCGACGCGCCGCCCTTGAGCGAGACGACCATCGGCTGCTTCATCAGATTGTTCTTCTGAACCGCAGTCTGCATCATGCGCGCCATCTGGTCGGATGCGCCGCCGGCGCCAGCGGCAACGACGATCTCCACCGGCTTGGTCGGTTCCCATGCCGCCGCCGGCGCGGCCGAGAGCGCAACAGCCAGCACGCCGCCGGCGCGAAGACAAAGGCTTTTGCTCATCACGTCTCCTCCTCACTCTTACGGGCGCATGGCCTTAGAGCCGCGGCCGAACGCTTCGTCTTCCATTGCTCGGCATTCTGCCGCTTTGCGGCATTCGTTCAAGGGGATGGGCGTTCATTGAGCAAGCCGCGACCCTTCGTCGCTCGCCAACGGCGCAAAAAAGTCCGGTCAGCGCAGCGCGCGTTTGCAGGGGGTAGGCCCCGCGAGCTTATCCGCTGCGGCCGCGCGGGCAGCCCGACGGCACGAGCGCAGGACTGGGGGTATCATTCCGGGCGTATGCCCGCCTTCGCGGCGACGTCGCGCCACTTCTCGATGTCGATGCGAATACGCTGGGTAAGCGCTTCCGGCGGACCCGCCTCCGGCGTCATGCCTTGCGCAAAGAGTGCTTGCGTCCCATCGGAGGAGTTGAGGATTTCGTTCACGGCGCGGTTGAGCCGTGCGAGGATCGCCGTAGGCGTGGCCGCCGGCGCGACGAGGGAAGCCCACAAGGCCGCCTCGTAGCCGGGAATGCCCGACTCCGCTACCGTTGGAATCTCCGGCAGCACTGCCACGCGCGTCTTCCCGCTCACCGCGAGCGCGCGCAGCTGCCCCGTGCGGATATGGGCAAGGGAGGGCGCAATAGTCGCAAACTGCATGTCGAGTCGCCCAGTGATCATATCGGTGGCCGATTGCGCCGAGCTCTTATAGGGGACGTGGACGATGTCGACACGCGTCATGTTCGCAAACAGCGCGGTGGCGAGATGCGCAAGACTAGCGACACCGGCGGAGCCGTAATTGAGCGTTCCGGGTCTCGCCCTGGCGAGCGCGATGAGTTCGGCGACGTTGCGCGCCGGCAAAGCCGGATGAAGCACGAGCACGTAGGGCTGGCTGCCGAGCATGCCGACTGGCGCGAAGTCCTTGATCGGATCATACGGCAGACTTGCATTAAGGCTGGCCGCGACCGCGTGCGTGCTCGCGGTGGCAATGCCGATCGTATAGCCGTCGGGTGGTGCCTTGGCGACCGCGTCTGCGCCAATGTTGCCGCTGGCACCGGCACGGTTCTCGATAACAATCTGCTGGCCGAGTTGCTGGCTGAGCTTCTGCCCGATCACGCGCGCAATGACATCGGTGCTGGCTCCAGCCGGGAAAGGCACGATCAGGCGGATCGGGCGCTGCGGCCAAAAGGCATCGATGCCTTGCGTAGGCGTACCTGTACCCGCGAGCAGCGCAGCTGTGGCCAGAACGGAGGCAAGCCAACGCATTCCCGTCTCTCGCTTTGTGCGCGCCGCGCGCGGTCGCTTTTCTCCGACATGCTTTAAATGCGGCCGCGGCCAGGTCAAGCAGTTGCGGGGCCGCCGATCCGGCCTAAAGGAGTAAGGCTTGCGAGGGATTTGTGGCGGCTCGATCGCAGTCATTCCGCGCGCGGCGTCGAGGTAGACTTTGACAATGCTCGCAAAATTGCGTTCCTTGGAGGGATAAAAAAGTCCCAAGGATGAGGAGAAGCCCAATGAGGAAATTTGCCGCCGTGCTAGCCGCGGCCGCTACTTGCTGCGTGTTCTCGGTCGCAGCGGATGCGCAAACCGTGCTGAAGGCATCGCACCAATTCCCGGGCGGCAAGGGCGATGCCCGCGACGAAATGGTGCAGATCATCGCGCGCGAAGCCAAAGCCGCTGGCGTTGGACTCGACATCCAGGTCTATCCCGGCGCGTCGCTGTTCAAGCCCAACGACCAATGGAATGCGATGGTCAACGGCCAGCTCGACATGTCGTCCTTCCCGCTCGACTACGCGAGCGGCAAGGTCGGTGCGTTCAGCGCCACGCTGATGCCGGCGCTGGTGCGAAGTCACGAGCGTGCGGCGCGGCTCAACGACTCGCCCTTCATGCAGGAGATCAAGGCCAAGATCGACAAGGCCGGAGTCATCGTGCTCTCCGATGCCTGGCTCGCCGGCGCCGTGGCTTCCAAGCGCGGCTGCATCCTTAAGCCGCAGGATATCAAGGGCCTGAAGATCCGTTCCGCCGGCCCGACCTTTGCCGCGATGTGGCAGGAGGCTGGCGCTTCCATCGTCTCAGTGCCGAGCAACGAGGTCTACAACGCGCTGCAGACGGGTGTCGCGGACGCCACAGATACCAGCACCGGCAGCTTCGTCTCATTCCGCATCTATGAGCAAGTCAAGTGCATCACCGCGCCGGGAGACAATGCGTTGTGGTTCATGTACGAGCCGGTGCTGATGTCGAAGCGGAGCTTCAATAGGCTCAACAAGGAGCAGCAAGGCGTGGTGATCAACGGCGGAAAGAAAGCGGAGGATTACTTCAACAAGGCTACCAAAGGTCTCGACGACGAGATGGTCGCCACGTTCAAGAAACACAACGTCGAGGTGGTCACGCTCGCGCCGGAAGAATACGCGGCTTGGGTCAAGATCGCCCAAGAGAGCTCGTACAAGCAATTCGCTGCCGAAGTTTCCGACGGCAAGAAGCTGATCGAGGAGGCGCTTGCGGTGAAATAAGACCGCAGCCGATCGCAACCGATCAACGGGTTGGCCCGCCAATCGTTGCGCCGGCCAGGGGGCGACGCATGGATCTATTCATCCGCGGCATTACGCTGATCTCGCAGATCTGCGGCGTGTTTGCCGCCTGCTTGATCGGCGCTAGCGTGGTAATCGTCTGCGAAATGGTGTTCATCCGTTACGTGCTCAACGAGAACACAATCTGGCAGACCGATTTCGTCACTTTCAGCATCGTTGCGGCAACCTTCATCGGCAGTCCCTACCTCCTGCTCAGCCGCGGCCACGTCAACGTGGACGTGCTGCCCATCTATCTCGGACAGGAGGGCCGCTACCGCTTGCATCCATGTTGATGTCGCTTGCGTTTTGCGCGGTGATGACGGTGCTGACGTCCCAGTTCTGGTATGAAGCCTGGGACAACAATTGGCGCTCGGAATCGATATGGCGGGCGCGCCTATGGATTCCATACGCGGCGATGCCGATCGGTTTGGGACTTCTGAGCCTGCAATACGTCGCCGAGATCCTTAAATTGACGAGCGGGCGCGAGTGGCCGTTCGGTTTGCCGCCGAAGGAAAAGGCATGAGCCCGACCAGCCAAGGCGCGATCGTTCTCATCGTCACGCTCCTCGTCTTGCTCTCAGGCGCCCCGGTTGCATTCGGGCTCGGCGCTATCGCGCTTGCGTTTCTCGTGATCTTTCAGGGCATGGATTCGCTGCACGTGGCGGCGGAGACGTTCTATACGGGACTCTCAGACTTCACCCTAGTCTCGATCCCGATGTTCGTGATGATGGGCGCGGCGATCGGCTCCTCGCCCGCGGGAAAGGATCTCTACGAGGCGCTCGACCGCTGGCTATATCGCGTGCCCGGCGGGCTGGTGATCTCCAATATCGGCGCCTGCGCGATCTTCGCCGCGCTGACCGGCTCGTCACCCGCGTGTTGCGCCGCCATCGGCAAGATGGGCATCCCGGAAATGCGCCGGCGCAGCTATCCGGACGACGTCGCCACCGGATCGATCTGCGCGGGGGGCACGCTCGGCATCCTGATCCCGCCGTCGATCACCTTCATCCTCTATGGAATCGCGACCGAGACCTCGATCGGCCGGTTGTTCCTCGCCGGCGTGCTGCCGGGGCTGATGCTTACCGGGCTATTCATCATCTGGACGCTGTTCATCATCTGGAAGCGCGGCTTTCGCGCGCATGCGGCGGATTTCCGCTACACATGGAAGGAAAAATTCCAATCCATCCCAAAGATCGCGCCCTTCATCTTGATCATCTTCGGCGTCATGTACACGCTTTACGGCGGCGTGGCGACGCCCTCGGAGGCGGCTGGTGTCGGCGCGGCACTTTGCATCCTCATGGCGGTCATCATCTATCGCATGTGGGCGCCGGACAAATGGTGGCTCATCCTGCGCGACACCACGCGCGAATCGGTGATGATCCTGATGATCATCGCCGCCGCTGTGCTGTTCGGCTACATGCTCACCTCGCTCTATCTGACGCAGACATTGGCGCAGGCGATCGCCGATATGCACGTCAACAAATGGGTGCTGATGCTGCTCATCAATCTTTTCCTGCTGGTGAGCGGCTTCTTCATTCCGCCGGCGGCGATCATTCTGATGACCTCCCCGATCCTCTATCCCATCATCACCACGGCAGGGTTCGACCCGGTCTGGTTCGGCGTCGTCATGACCATCAACATGGAGATCGGGCTTATTCACCCGCCGGTCGGCCTCAACATTTATATCGTCAGTTCGATCGCTCCCGACGTGCCGGTGACGCGGGTGATGTGGGGCACCATCCCTTATGTCATCTGCATGATGCTCGCGATCGTGATCCTGTGCGTTTTTCCGGAGATCGCCACCTGGCTGCCGGATCACCTGATGGGTCCGGTGCACAGGTAATCTAGCCCTCGCCGATCTCGCGCAAGACTTCGGCGGTGTGCTCGCCGAGCCGCGGGGAAGGCCGTTCCGCCGCCATCGGCCGGCCGCCGATGATGATCGGCGTGCGCACGCCCGGAATCGTACCGCCCTTGGCTGCCGCGCTCGGTCGGTCGATCCGCATGCCGCGGTGGATCACCTGCGGATCGGCGAACACTTGCTCGAGGGTATTGATCGGCCCGGCTGGGACACCCAGCCCTTCGAGCTTCGCTAACAGGTCGTCGCGCCGCCAGCGCAAGGTCAATGCAGACAACCGCGCGATCAGTTCCTCGCGGTTGGCAAGCCGATTGGAATTTGAGCGATAGCGCGGCTCCTCGGCGATTTTGGGCTCGCCCAGCAGTGCGCACAGCTTGCCGAACTGACTGTCGTTGCCGGTGGCGATGATGATATGGCCGTCCGCGACGGGGAAAACCTGATAAGGAACGATGTTTGGGTGCGCATTGCCGATGCGCCGGGGCACCTTGCCCGAAATAAGATAGTTGAGGGCCTGGTTGGCGAGCACCCCGACCTGGCTGTCGACGAGCGCGGTATCTACCAGGCAGCCGCGGCCCGTTCGCTCGCGCTCGATGAGTGCGGCGAGAATGCCGACCACTGAATAGATGCCGGTGAAGATATCGGCGACTGGGACGCCAGCGCGTTGGGGCTCGCCGTCGGGCGCCCCAGTCAGATCCATGATTCCGCCGATGCCCTGGGCCATAAGGTCGTAGCCGGGCCGCGTGGCGTACGGGCCACTTTGGCCGAAGCCGGTTACCGAGCAATAG
>VAZQ01000651.1 GCA_005883115.1 Alphaproteobacteria bacterium
AAGTCGGAAAGAACTGCTTCTTCACCACGCTCATGCCCAATGCCGCGACAAGGAACGCGCCGACTACGCTGCCTGCGATGAGCCATTTGCGGCGAATCACAAAACCGAGAAGCTGGCGAAAGCGGTTGTACCGCGGCGTGTCATAGATGGCCTCGTGCCCGCCCTCATGCTTCTTGATCTCCGGAAGCAGCTTCACTCCCAGGTAGGGCGTGAACACGACAGCAACGACCCAGGATGCGATCAGCGCCAGGCCAACGATCCAGAACATGTTGCTGGTGTACTCGCCGGCAGTCGACTGGGCGAAGCCGTTCGGCATGAAGCCAATCGCGGTCACCAGGGTACCGGCGAGCATGGGTGCGGCGGTATGACTCCATGCATAGGCCGCCGCATGGATGCGCCTTCCTCCATCTTCACGACCATCGTCTCGATGGCGATGATCGCGTCGTCGACCAGGAGTCCTAGCGCCAGGATCAACGAGCCGAGCGTGATCCGGTCGAAGTTCTTGCCGGTGGCCGCCATGACGATGAACACAGCGGCCAAGGTCAGAGGAACCGCCGCCGCGACGACGATGCCGACGCGCCATCCCATGCTGAGAAAGCTCACCAGCATGACCACGCCGAGAGCGACGAAGAACTTGACCATGAACTCGTCAACGGCGCCGCGAATGTTAACGGACTGATCGGTGACCTTGGACAGGCTCATCCCCAGCGGCATTTCCGCATTGATCGCCGCCGCTTCTACGCCCAGCGCCTTACCAAGGTGGAGGCCATTCCACCCCTCACGCATGACCACGCCAAGCAGCAAGGTCGGCTCGCCGTTGTTGCGGATCAAGAAGGTGGCCGGGTCTTCGTAGCCGCGCTTCACTTCGGCGATGTCGGACAGCTTCAGGGTGCGCCCTTGCGCAGCGATGGGGGTAGTGCGGATGCCGTCCAGATCATCGAAAGCGCCCTCTAGCCTGAGGAAGATTTGCGGCCCCTTGGCTTCGATCGATCCGCCCGGGGTCATGACGTTCCGGCTGTTGAGCGCGGCGAAGATGTCGCCCGGGGAGACGCCCAAGGTGGCGAGGCGGTCATAGGAGAACTCGACGAAGATCCTTTCCGCCTGCTCGCCGATGATGTTCACCTTCTTCACCCCCGCCACGTGCAGCAGTCGTTGGCGCAATACCTCCGCATCGCGGACCAGGTTCCGATGAGGCTCGCCCTTCGCCTTCAAGGCATAGAGCGCAAAGGTCACGTCGGAATATTCGTCGTTCACCATCGGACCGATGACGCCACGCGGCAAGTTGGGGGCCTCGTCGCCGAGTTTCTTGCGCGCCTGATAGAACTGTTCGGGGACCTCGGCGGGCGGGGTACTGTCGCGCAGGACCACCGTGGTGAACGCCAGGCCCGGGCGCGCAAAGGTCTCGGTTCGGTCATACCAGCGGAGTTCCTGCATCCGCTTCTCCAACTTTTCGGCGACCAGCTCTTCCATCTCCTTTGCCGTAGCGCCCGGCCAAGCCGTGACGACGGTCATCTGCTTGATCGTGAAAGCGGGGTCTTCCGCGCGACCCAGCGTCAGGAAGGCCACGACGCCGGCGATGGAAATCGCGACGAGCAGGAACAACGTGACGGAGCGCTCGCGTACGGCAACGGCGGAGAGATTGAAGCCGCTCATTGGACTACCCTCCGCGCTTCGCGCTTCGGCGCTAATTCGCGCTTGGGACGGCCCTGCGCGCTCATAGCCCTTCCCCATTCTTGGCAGCCGCGCTTTGCGCGGCCACGTTTTCAGCCAATCGGACGTGATCGCCTTCGTGCAGCAGGTTCGCTCCGAGCGCAACGACGCGATCTCCAGGATTGAAGTTGCCGACAACCGAAGCAGCCTCGTTGCTGAGGCCGGAGATTTGCACGGCATGCCACGTGACCCGAGGCGTTTCGCCTTCAACCAGCCATACGCCGGGACCCTTGCCCGCATCGAAGATCGCGCCCAACGGAACCTGCAGCGCAGGGACGGACCGGCCGTTCGAAATCTGGATGGAAACGGTCGAACCCAGCGGCGCGTCTGCCAGACTGCCCTCCAGTACGTAGCGCGCCTCGAACGTTCGAGTCTGACG
>VAZQ01000653.1 GCA_005883115.1 Alphaproteobacteria bacterium
GATTCGCGGGCGAGGAGTGGGTCGACGGGGTGAAGAACGCGCGGCGAATGGCGGAGGCGGGCCGGCTGCATCTCGGTGCGAGCGCGGTCGGCAAGCCGGGTACCGATTTGGGATCGCATGTGGCCGTGATCGGCGGCGGCGATAATGCCTTCGATGTGTCACGCATGCTGGCCGAGAAAGGCGTGCGCGTGAGCGTGATCATGCGTTCAAAATCGCCGCGGGCACAACCGCTCCTGGTCCAGCGCCTGCATCCCTATCAGGCATCCGGACTGGTGCAGGTGATGCCCGGCCGCACGATTGAGGCACTCGACGACGCCGGTTCGAGAGTCAGCGTCCGGCTCAACGGGGGCGGCGAAATCGAAGCCGATCACGTGGTGTTGCTGTTCGGGTACCGGCCGAACACGAACGAGACTTGGCTGGCCGAGCTTGGGCTCGCCACCGACGCGCGCGGGTACCTCGTTATCGACGGCAACATGGAAACATCTTGCCGCGGCGCGTTTGCGGCGGGTGACGTTGCCAACCCAGCGCATCCGTGCATCGCAACCGCACTCGCGAGCGGCGCGATTGCCGCGCGACAGATTGCGAAACGGCTGGCATGCAACGACGCGGCAACACGGTAATTCGAAACCCAATAACGATTGTCGTCCCCCCGAAAACAGGGACTAATGATCGCCGGCCGGTGATCATGGGTCCTGCGAGCGCAGGGACGACAGCAATATAGTCACCGTTTTGCCTTGAGCACCCGCCCCGCCACGGCATTCGCGCGCCTCGGGCGCGGTGATAAGCGCGGTGTCGAGGGCGCGATCGGAACCGATCGGACAGAGCTCGTGCTCGCGTGGGAAATCGCGGGCGAGCCGCGCCACCAGCGCTTTCGCCTTGTCAGCGTTCGCGGCGAGCACGGCTATGATGTCCTGCACGGTCACTGCATCGTGGTCGGGATGCCAGCAGTCGAAGTCGGTGACCATGGCGACGGTGGCGTAGCAGAGCTCGGCCTCGCGCGCGAGCTTCGCTTCCGGCAGATTGGTCATGCCGACAACGGAATAGTCGAGCCCCTTGTAGGTCATACTCTCGGCATAGGTGGAGAACTGGGGCCCTTCCATGCACACATAGGTGCCGCCACGCACGATATCGATGCCTTCGAGCCGGGCGGCGGCCACGATGTGGTCTTGCAACAACGGCGAGACCGGATGCGCCATCGAAACGTGGGCGACGCAGCCCGTACCGAAGAACGAGCTCTGCCGGTTGAAGGTGCGGTCGACGAATTGGTCGACCAGCACGAAGGTGCCGGGCGGCAATTCCTGCTTGTATGAACCGCAGGCGGAAAGCGAGACGAGGTCGGTAACCCCGGCGCGCTTGAGCACGTCGATATTGGCGCGATAGTTGATGTCGGACGGCGAGAGTCTATGCCCGCTATCGTGCCGGGAGAGAAACACGACCGGTAAACCGGCGATCTCGCCAAACCGCAGCGCAGCCGACGGCTCCCCCCACGGACTCCTGATCGTCTTTTGCCGTACGCTCTCGAGCCCGGGCAGGTCGTAGATGCCGGAGCCGCCGATGACGCCGAGCACAGCCTTGGTCATGGCGTCGCTTCACGCGCGCGGATATTCGCTTGGCGGGCGCGGCTTGAGCTCCTCCGGATGTAATTCCACCTCGTGCCACACCTTCTTCTTGGTGAAATAGAGAAGCCCGGCCAACACGACCAGGAAAATGAACACCTGCATGCCGACGCGCTTTCTGGTCTCGAGGTGCGGCTCGGCGGTCCACATCAGGAAGGCGGAAATGTCCTTGGCGTATTGCTCGACCGTTGCCGGCGTGCCGTCGGTATATTCGACGCGTCCGTCGGTGAGCGGCGGCGGCATGGCGATGGCGTGGCCGGGGAAATATTCATTGTAGAAGCTGCCGGATGGAATGTTGACACCCGCCGGCGGGGAGTCTTTGTAGCCGCGCATCAGCGCGGTGATGTAGTCGACGCCCTGCTCCTGGTACTGCGTGAATACGTCGCCGACCCAGCGGGGAAAGCCGCGCTCGTAGCCACGCGCTTTCGCGATCACCGACATATCGGGCGGCACGGCGCCGTAGCGCGCGCGCGCCGCCTGGTCGTTAGGAAACGGCGGCGGGAAGGTATCGGCAAGGCGGCCGGGACGATCTTTGACCTCGCCCTGATCGTCAGGCTCGCCCTTGACCTGGTATTCGGCGGCGATGGCGGTCGCTTGCGCGGTGGTGAAGCCGGGCCCGCCGGGATCCGCAAGCGTGCGGAAGGCGACCAGTTTCAGCGAATGGCAGGTCTGGCAGACTTCACGATAGACCTTGAAGCCGCGCTGAAGCTGTGCACGGTCGAACTTGCCGAACGGGCCCGCGAACGACCACTTGTTCGTCGGCGGTGGCGGCACTTCTTCCTGTGCCCGCGCCGGAGCGCCGAACGCAGCAAGCGAGATGGCGAGAGCGAGGGCGGCGCGCGCGCTGGCCATGAAATCCCTCACGCCTTCGCGGGCGGCGGCGCGGGCGCCCCGATGGGCTTGCCTTCGCGCAGCACGGATTCGGAAATCGAGTTGGGCAGCGGCCTGGTTCTCTCGATTTTCCCCAGTACCGGCAGGATCACCAGNNCGCGCGAAAAGCACGTAATTGCCTTCCGGAGGCTTGGCGCCGAGCCAGCCGAGCCCGATGCAGACGATCACGAAGGCCCAGAAGAACTGGCGGTAGGCAGGACGATAGCGCGCCGAGCGCACCTTCGACGTATCTAGCCACGGCAGAAACGCGAGGACGAGAATCGAGGCGGCGAGCGCGATGACGCCAAGGAGCTTGTTCGGGATCGCGCGCAGGATCGCGTAGAACGGCAGGTAATACCATTCCGGCACGATATGCATCGGCGTCACGGCGGGATTGGCCGGGATGTAATTGTCCGGATGAAGCAGAAAATTCGGCATGTAGAAGACGAACCAGGCGAACAGGATGCAGAACACCGCCAGCAGGAAGGTGTCCTTGATCGTCGCATAGGGCGTGAACGCAACCGTGTCTTTCTCAGTCTTCGGCTCAATTCCTGCCGGATTGTTCTGCCCCGCCACGTGCAGCGCCCAAATGTGGAGGACGACCACTCCG
>VAZQ01000656.1 GCA_005883115.1 Alphaproteobacteria bacterium
GGTGGCGCTCGATGACTGGAAAGTCCTTCGGGTGGCCGGTCTCGACCAGGGCTGAGGCGCGCTCGCCGACGATGAGGTAGGCGGCGTTGTAGCCATGATAGACCTTGCCCTTGTGGCGCTGCGCCAGGCAGTCGCCGATCCAGAATACGCCGGGCGCGATCTCGCGCGGCATTTTGTGGCTCATGCTTCAGCGCTCCTCGTCGCGGCCGACGTAGCGCGAGGTCGCCACGCTCTTGTCGAGGCTAGCGAGAACCTCGTCCAGCATCGCCACGTGCCGCGCCACGACGGCACGGCCGTGCAGGATGCAGCCGTAGCCGGGCGCGATCGTCTCGACGTCGCATTTCTCGAACACCTCGGCGATGCCGCGCCGGATCGAGCCGGTCGGCGCGCCCTCGAGCCACCAGTAGCGCGTGTTGAGCAGGAACGAGCGCAGCTCGCGCGCGGACGTCCTGTCATCTTCGTCGGTGACGATCCAGGGCCCGCTCTCGCGCGCGCGCCAGACATGGGTGAACATGTCGGAGGAGAACAGCGTGCGGGTTGCCCGGTCGTAGAGCCAGCGCGTGGCGATGAGCCGGATCGGCGCCTGCATGACGTCGATCGCGCGGTCGCGTTGTCCGAGCCGGATGGTATCGGCGCGGGTCACCGCGGTGACCTTCATCGATTCGAGGATGCTGCGGCCGTTCGCCTTGGCGCCGAAATCGAACCACAGCGCCGCGTCGACATTGCTGGTGTAGCAGGTCTCGACATTGAAATGCCCCGCGAACGCCTCGACGTTATTGATCGACATGAATTCGTTGAGGCGCAGCGGAAACAGCGACAGCGGCAAGCCTGGCGCGATCAGCGATTCGACTTGCGCGCGGATTGCCGGCTCGTCCTTGCCAAAGCCGGTGTCGATCAGCATCGCCGCGTCGCTTTGCGTGATGAGGTAGCTGTTCGCCACCGAATAGCCGCGTGCGCTTGCGGGGTAAGAGCTGACGCGACCGTCGAGCGCAAACGGGTTCTGCAGCGCGTAGAGCTTGCCTTCGTCAATTGCGGCAATGCCCCCGGCAAAGCCGCCCGTCTCGCGAGCGTTCTGGGGGGCGTGCTGGGTCAGGACGGACATAGTGCCTCGATCTTACCGGGCGTAGGCGGCGAAGGGAACGGTCACCTGCACTGGACGCGCTGAAATCCGGGGGAGGGTCACGGCTGGTCGCAACCGATGCCTGGTCGCAACCGATGCTGAACCGTACGTGACTTTTTCCTCTTGCAGAGAGTAAACTAGCATGGACTCACTAACGCGCAGCCACAGTTTTATTGATGCGAGCGATGCAGGCGGCGTGCTGACGAACGCGCACAATCGAGCTGTCGATCATTTGCACAGCCCCGCATCATGAGCACCCGCAAGCGCTTCCATGATCCGGCTCCAGACGCCAGCCCGACGCCAGCGAACAAAGCGGTTGTAACAGGTAGTGTAAGGGCCGAAGCTCTGCGCGGAATCGCGCCATGGCAGCAGGAGAGAGAGCAATGGCAGACCAGGTTCAATGGCACCTTTCCGGTGACTATTTCGAGAACTGCAATTGCAGCGTCGTATGTCCGTGCCTCGTGTCGAAGGCCGCTCCCCTTACCTCACGACCAACTGAGGGTGTGTGCGACGTGCCGCTGATCTTCCACATCGAAAGCGGCAGGTATGGCGGCATCGTGCTTGATGGCCTCAACGTGGCGCTCGCAATCCAAACGCCCGGGCCGATGGCAGAAGGAAATTGGTCGGTAGCCGCCTATATCGATCAACGCGCTGACGACAAGCAGACCGAGGCACTGGGTGCGATCTTTACCGGCGCCGTCGGCGGGCCCATGGCGGCACTCGCGCCGTTGATCGGCAAGAATCTCGGGGTGAGGAAGGTCCCGATCACATTCCGAATCGAAGGCAAGAAGCGTTCCGCGGAAATCCCGGATATTCTGCACATGTCTGTTGATCCCCTGCCGACCGCGCATCCGAGCGGGGAGATGTGGGCGAACACCGGCCATCCGGTCAGCCCCGAAAAGTTGGCGTTCGCCGTGGGAGCGCCCGGGAATACGTTTAGCGATCACGGCATGCGTTGGGATAATTCCGGCAAGAACGGTCACT
>VAZQ01000367.1 GCA_005883115.1 Alphaproteobacteria bacterium
ATTGCCAGGACGCTGGCTGCTCATGGGGCGACACTCGCCTTTAGCTATCAGGGCGAGGCGCTCGGCCGACGCGTCAAACCGCTCGCGGAATCCGTGGGGGCCTCGCTCCTGCTGTCCTGCGACGTCGAGCAGGTCGGCTCGCTCGACGCCGTCTTCGCCGCCATTGCGGAAAAATGGGGGTCGCTCGATTTTGTCGTGCACGCCATCGCTTTCTCCGACAAGAGCGAACTCAGGGGCCGCTATGCCGATACCACGCGCGAGAACTTCGTGCGGACCATGATCATCTCCTGCTTCTCCTTCACCGAGGTGGCGAAGCGCGCGGCGGCACTGATGCCGGCAGGGGGCGCGATGCTCACGCTCACTTACAATGGCGGGCAGCGGGCGAT
>VAZQ01000368.1 GCA_005883115.1 Alphaproteobacteria bacterium
AATCGGTGGCGCCGCGCTCTACCTGCTTTCGGATCTCTCGAGCGGAGTCACCGGTGACGTTCACTTCGTGGATTCCGGCTACAACGTCATTGCCATGCCGCATCCAACCTCGCTCAAGGACGAAACCCTGGCGAATGAGCAGGCGATTGCCAAGGACGCGGCGCAGTGAATCGCCGCTGCCGGGCGCCGCCATTGAACTCGGTCGGCGTGCGCTGGGCACGCGCATAGCAAGATGGGTGATGATCCCCTCTATCCTGACGATCGCCGACGGGAGCGCTTGATCGCGGACCCCCGCCTCGCGACGCCGCTCAACCGCGTGCATAGGCTAAAAATCGCGAGCGGGTTCATTGCTCTCGTTCTCATCGCCGCGATTTGGATCGTGTGGCGCTGGTCCGCGATGCATTGAGCCCCACAAGCGCGGGCAGGGCGAGCTTCGATGCTAGCGCGGTGAGGCGACGTGCGCGCGACTATTCCGCGCCGGCCGCCTCGCGCTGCTGATCGCTGCGATGCTGCTCGGCCTCGGCCTTCTGCTTCGCTTCCAGATCCTCGCCGGTCATCTGGTCGACGACTTTCATAGAAAGGCGCACCTTGCCTCGCTCATCGAAGCCCAGCAACTTGACCTTCACCTTATCGCCTTCCTTGACCACATCGGTAACCTTCTGCACCCGGCGCGGCGCTAGCTGGCTGATGTGCACGAGGCCGTCCTTCGCTCCGAAGAAATTTACGAAAGCGCCAAAGTCCATCACTTTGACCACTGTACCATCATAGATGTGACCGACTTCGGGCTCAGAGGCGATCGACTTGATCCAATTGATCGCCGCCTTCATTGCGTCGCCGTTTGCGGACGCCACCTTCACCGTTCCGTCGTCTGAAATGTCGATCTTGGCGCCGGTCTTTTCGACGATCTCGCGGATTACCTTCCCGCCGGAACCGATCACCTCGCGGATCTTGTCGACGGGGATATTGAATACTTCGATGCGCGGCGCGTGCTCCCCGAGCTGGGCACGATGCTGGACGATGGCCTTCCCCATTTCGCCCAAGATATGCATTCGCCCCTCTCTCGCCTGGCTGAGCGCAACCCGCATGATTTCTTCAGTGATGCCGGCGATCTTGATATCCATCTGAAGCGAGGTCACGCCCCGCTCGGTGCCGGCCACCTTGAAGTCCATATCACCGAGATGATCCTCGTCACCGAGAATGTCAGAGAGCACGGCGTGTCGGCTGTCCTCGAGAATGAGGCCCATGGCGATGCCGGCAGTTGGGCGTTTGACTGGGACGCCGGCATCCATCAGTGCGAGCGAGGTGCCGCACACGGTCGCCATCGAGGAAGAGCCGTTCGATTCCGTGATCTCCGACACCACGCGCAACGTATAGGGGAATTCGTGATGCGGCGGCAGGATCGGATGGATGGCTCGCCAGGCGAGCTTCCCGTGACCTATTTCGCGCCGGCGCGGCCCGCCCATCCGGCCGGTCTCGCCTACCGAAAATGGCGGGAAATTATAATGCAGAAGGAATGTTTCCTTGTAGGTTCCCTGCAACGCGTCGATCCACTGCTCATCCTCGCCGGTGCCGAGCGTTGCTACAACCAAGGCCTGCGTCTCGCCGCGGGTGAATAGCGCCGAGCCGTGTGCACGGGGTAGCACTCCCACCTCACAGGCGATTGGACGCACTGACTTCACGTCCCGGCCATCGATGCGCCGACCGCTGTCGAGGATATTCCAGCGCACGATCTTGGCTTCGATGGTTTTGAATACGTCGGCGACCTGTTGCCTGGAATAGGGCGGGGTCTCCACCCCCTCGGGGCAGAAATGTGCCGCCACCTTGGCTTTGGCAGCGTCTGCGGCCTCGTGGCGCTCCATCTTGTTCGGGATGGCATAGGCCGCGCGCAAGTCCGCCTCCACCAGCGCGAGCATCTCCTTTTCGAGCGCGGAAGTATCCGCCACCTGCAACTCGCGCGGTTCTTTCGCGGCCTTTTCAGCAAGCTTGATAATGGCCTCGATCACCGGCTGGAAATGACGATGGCCGAACATCACGGCGCCGAGCATCACCTCTTCGCTCAGTTCCTTTGCCTCGGACTCGACCATTAATACCGCGTCCTGGGTGCCGGCGACGACGAGGTCGAGCTGGCTCTCCGTCATCTCGTCGAGGAGGGGGTTAAGCACGTATTCGTCATTGACGAAGCCGACGCGGGCCGCGCCGATCGGTCCCATGAACGGGGCACCCGAGAGGGTCAGCGCGGCCGAGGCCGCGATCATCGCCAGGATATCGGGATCATTCTCGAGATCGTGCGACAGCGTCGTCACGATCACCTGTGTTTCGTTCCGCCAGCCCTCGGCGAACAGTGGCCGTACCGGCCGATCAATCAGCCGTGAGACCAGCGTCTCCTTCTCGGTGGGGCGGCCTTCGCGCTTGAAGTAGCCGCCGGGGATGCGGCCTGCGGCGTAGAATTTCTCCTGGTAGTCCACGGTGAGCGGCAGAAAGTCGATGCCTTCTCGCGGCTCCTTGGCTGCGACAACCGTCGCCAGTACCTTGGACTCGCCATAAGTGGCGACTACAGCGCCGTCGGCTTGGCGCGCGATCTTGCCGGCTTCTAGGACGAGCTTTCGCCCTCCCCAGTCGAGTTCAACACGATGGATATCGAACATTGCGGTCGTCTTTCATGATTTCTGCGAAGGCGCGAAAGCCATGCGCAAGACGGCAAGAGGCTGCCGTCTGCGGCCATGCCGCAAAGCGAGACAGCGTCCGGCGATCCTGCCATGGCTTTCGGAGCCTTCCATATTGAACGCACGGGCCTTAGCCCGTCTTCCGAAACCGGCAGCAGTCCCGCCGCCGGCTGAACACCGGATTTGTCCCGGTATCCGCTTCAAAACGCGCGAACAGGCCCGCGCACGGTACCTCAACGGCGAATACCCAGCCGCTCGATCAACGCCTTGTAACGCGCTGCGTCGACACGGGCGAGGTAGTCGAGAAGTTGGCGACGCTGGGACACGAGCTTGAGTAGCCCACGCCGGGAATGGTTGTCCTTGACGTGGGTCTTGAAATGCTCGGTAAGGCTGTTGATGCGCTCCGAAAGGATCGCCACCTGTACCTCCGGCGACCCGGTATCGCCGGCCTTTGTCGCATAGGTCTTGATCACTTCGGCCTTGCGGCCGGGCGTTATCGACATCGGGTTATCCTTTTGCTGTCCAGGTTGCAGTCGGCGGCCGGGCCGGGATGTCGTCCAGCGCGGTCACCACAACTATTTGCGCGGGCCAACGCCCGCGCAAGCCGGGCAATATCGCAAAACCCGGCCTGGCGCCAGCAGAATTGTGGCGCCTTGTCGCCGGCGGGAACAAGCCGCAGCCATCGGCAGAGCTTCTTTCACCCTTTTCGGACATTAGGCGCGCGGCAGATTGAAGATGCGCCGCGGGCGCAATTCGCCTTTTTCCGCTTCCGCTAGTGCGATCAGAGCGTCGTGGCAGGAAACTGATACCCAGCCCGCCAGGACCGGCGCATCACGCCCGCGCAGCAGCACCGCCTGGCCGCGCGTCAGCCGCGCGGCATCCCCCGGGCTCACCCGAAGCGTGGGCAACGTGGCCACGCCAGCCTCGACCGGCAGAAGCGCTGCTCGCTCGAGCGCGACGGCCTCGCCGGAGGAAAGACTCTGCAATCGATCGAGGCTCACGGCGAGGTCCTCGCCGAAAGGGCCCACCCCTGTGCGGCGCAGCGCCGCCACGTGCCCGAGACACCCGGCAGCGCGGCCCAGGTCGCGGGCAAGCGCGCGCACATAGGTCCCCTTGCCGCATTCGGCGATCAAGTTGGTATGGTCAGCATCGGGCGTCTCGATTAGCTCCAGTCGATGGATCTCCACCAAACGCGGCGCAATTTCCACTGCCTCGCCCTCGCGCGCGAGATCATAGGCGCGCTCGCCAGCGATTTTGAGCGCTGAAAAACGCGGCGGCACCTGTGCGATCTTGCCGACGTAGCGCGGCAATAACGCGCGGAGTTCATCCGTGCTCGGCCGCTCAGCGCGACTTGCAGTGACGCGGCCTTCCGCGTCATCGGTGTCGCGCTCCTCGCCCCAGCGCACGGTAAAGCGATACGTCTTGCGTCCATCCATGACGAAAGAGACGGTCTTCGTCGCTTCTCCGAGCGCGATCGGCAACACGCCCGAGGCAAGCGGGTCGAGCGTGCCGGCGTGTCCCGCGCGCTTTGCTTGGAACAGGTGTTTCACCACCCCCACAGCGTGGGTCGAGGTCATGCCGACGGGTTTGTCGAGCACGATCCAGCCGTGCACGTCGCGCCTTTCGCGCTTGCGCACCTGCGGCGCCGACATCTGAGCATTGAGCGGTGTCAACTGTCGTCTTCCGGCTTGTTGTCGAGATCGCGCTGCACCTCAGGCGTTCGCAAAAGTCTCTCGATTCGTTCGGCTTCATCGAAACGCTCGTCGATCCGGAAACGGAGCTCAGGCGCAAATTTCAGGTTGATCTGCCGCGCAATCTCGCCTCGGAGGAAGCGTTTGTTGCGCTCAAGGGCGGCGAGGACGGCGTCCGCATCGCGTCCGCCGAGCGGCATGACGTAGATAGTTGCGAGCCGCAAATCGGCCGTCATGCGGACTTCCGGCACGGTGATCAGATGATTCTGCATCACCGGGTCGTGCACGGCGCCGCGCGTGAGCATATCGGCAAACGCGTGGCGGACGAGTTCGCCGACCCGCAGCTGGCGCTGTGAGGGCATCTGGCTCGTCCCGTGTTCGCGCTGGTGACGTCGACGCGTCATGCTCATCCTGAATGTCGCCCGTGCGCGGATCTGACCGTGCATAACATAACCTGCAAAGAAATCGTGCCCAGCGAGGCTAGGCTAAATGCAAGGCGGGCGCGAAAGAGCTGAGCCTACAACGAGCGCTGCACCGTCTCCACCCGGTAGCACTCGATAATGTCGCCGACCTTCATATCCTGGTAATGCTCGAAGGCCATGCCGCATTCCTGTCCGGCCACTACCTCGCGCGCATCGTCCTTGAAGCGCTTGAGTTGGGAAAGCTTTCCCTCGTGCACGACGACGCTGTCGCGGATGAGACGCACATTGGCTCCCCGCTCGACCACTCCGTCGGTAACGCGGCAGCCCGCAACATTACCGACCTTGGAGACCTTGAAAATTTCCAGAATGGTCGCATTGCCAAGCATAGTTTCGCGCATGCTCGGCGCCAGTAATCCTGACATCGCTTTCTTAACGTCATCCACGAGATCGTAGATCACATTGTAATAGCGCAGTTCGATGCCTGCGCGCTCAGCCGCCTCGCGAGCCTCTTTGTGCGCCCGCACATTGAAGCCGATGATGGGCACGCCTGATGCCTCCGCCAAGGTCACATCCGACTCCGTAATGCCGCCCACGCCCGAATGAATCACGCGTGCCCCGACTTCATCGGTAGCAAGCTTCTCAATCGTGCCGATGACCGCTTCCAGCGAGCCCTGCACATCGGCCTTGACGATCAGCGCCAGGTCCTTGCGCCCTGCCGATTTCAGCTGGCTCATCATCTGCTCGAGTGAGCCGCGCATGCCGGTCGCCCGCGCAGCCATTTTGTCGCGCCGTTGCCGGGCACGATAGGCGGTAACTTCCCGCGCGCGCGCCTCCGTCTGCACGACCGCCAAACGATCGCCGGCCTCAGGCGTGCCATTGAAGCCCAGAACTTCGACGGGCGTGGAAGGCGCCGCATTCTCGACCGGTATTCCGGCATCTGAGACCAGCGCGCGCACCCGCCCCCACTCGGCACCGGCGACAACGAGGTCGCCGGCGTGCAGGGTGCCACGCTGCACCAGCACGGTGGCGACGGGCCCGCGACCGCGGTCAAGCTTTGCCTCGATGACGGTGCCCTCGGCCGGACGCTCCGGATTGGCCTTGAGATCCAGGATTTCCGATTGGAGCGCGATGGTCTCGAGCAGCCGGTCGAGGTTGAGCTTCTTGGTCGCCGAGACCTCGACATCGAGTACTTGGCCCCCCAACGACTCGACTTGCACCTCGTGCTGGAGCAATTCGGTGCGCACGCGTTCCGGCTTCGCATCGGGCCGATCGATCTTGTTGATCGCGATAATCATCGGCACTTTCGCCGCTTTGGCGTGATTTATCGCCTCGACCGTTTGCGGCATGACGCCGTCGTCGGCGGCGACCACCAGCACGACGGTATCCGTCACCTTGGCACCGCGTGCACGCATGGCGCTGAAGGCGGCGTGGCCCGGCGTGTCGATGAACGTGATCTTGTTGCCGGAAGGCGCAGTCACCTGGTAGGCGCCGATGTGTTGGGTGATGCCGCCAGCTTCGCCTGCCGCCACATCGGTCGAACGAATCGCATCGAGCAGCGAAGTCTTGCCGTGATCGACGTGGCCCATGACCGTCACCACCGGCGGGCGCGGGACCAGCGAGCTCGGATCATCGGCAGCGTCAAATAGTCCTTCTTCGACGTCGGATTCAGCCACCCGCTTGACCGTATGACCCAGTTCCTCGGCCAAGAGTTGGGCGGTATCGGCGTCGATCACGTCATTGATCTGCGCCATATGGCCCTGCTTCATCAGCAGCTTGATCACATCCACGCTCCGCTCCGCCATGCGGTTGGCAAGCTCCTGGATGGTGATGGTTTCCGGAATCGTGACCTCGCGCACGAGTTTTTCTTTCGGTTCGTCGGACGCGTGTCCCTTCAGCCGTTGCACGCGGCGACGAAATGCCGCCACAGATCGCTCGCGCTCTTCGTCCGCGCTGAGTGCAGTGACTAGCGTGAGTCGGCCGCGATTTTTTTGCCCGGCGCCGCGTGCCGGCTTCGGTGCCGGCGTCGGTCGTGCCGCGCCCGGACCGCGCCGGGTGCGCGGGACATCGTCTTCGTCGGGTTCAAGCGCAGGCCGTGCGCCGGGTCTTGCCGTCACTACGGCGTTCTCGCCGAAACGCTTCTTCGCCTCCTGTTCGGCCTTGGTCTTGGCTTCGAGGTCGTGCTTGCGGCGCCTCTCTTCGTCGGCCTTGCGCGCTTCGGCAGCCTCGCGTTCAGTCCGCTCTGCGGCTTCGCGCAGGCTGCGGACAAATGCTTCCTCCTCAGCAATCTTGCGCTCTTCCGCTTCGCGCAGCCGAGCGTCGTTGAGCGCGTGGACGCGCGCTTTCTGCTCTTCTTCAGTTAGGCTGCGTAGCACCATGCCGCCGGCCGGCTTTGAAGGAGCAGTCGTTGCCGTCTGAGTGGTTGCAGCCGCTGGCGTCGGTGCAGGGGGCTTGGCAGCGGCAGGACGCTTGGGCGTGGTGGCAGGCGTGGCCGATTCTGCCTTCGCTCGCGTCGGCACGCGGCTTTTCACCTTTTCCAC
>VAZQ01000657.1:0-475 GCA_005883115.1 Alphaproteobacteria bacterium
AAGAGAAAAAAGCAATCGGCGACGATATCAGAGACGTTTACGCCGAAGCCAAGGCCAACGGCTTCGACGTGAAAGCGTTGCGCACGATCGTGCGGCTGCGCAAGCAGGATGCCGATGACCGACGCGAGCAGGAGGCTATTCTCGAGACCTACATGCATGCGCTCGGCATGTTGAACTAGCCTCTGCGCGCAAACGCGCTTGCTTCAAATGCGGTTCGCCGCAAGTCGGGTCTCCCCGACTCGCGGCGCCGTGCCCCAACCATCCCCCGTGATTGGCAACAAGAACTATCGCAGTGATGCCGTGCGCGGCGGACTGAACGTGACCGTCCGTGTGAAGCCTACTGCGCTGCCGCTGAACATTTCACTGCTCATGCCGCGATATGGATCGTCCGAGAACGTTGCCATCATGGTTGCGGCGGGTTTGTGGAGGTAAGCGCCGAAGGCGCGGAAATCCGGCACGCCATACACGGTGGTCT
>VAZQ01000657.1:573-2698 GCA_005883115.1 Alphaproteobacteria bacterium
CGGGGCGACCAAGGAAGAATCGTCGCTGCGCTTGACCGCGACCGTCGTTTCCGCTGGAAGGTCGATCGTCGGACGCGCAGTTCCCCCGCCCACCGGCAGCGTGCGGGCGACGGCGATCGGATTCGGTTGCGCCGCATAGGCGAGAGCATTCGCCACAGGCTCGCTGTCCGTGCGCTCGGCGAGCGGCCACGGGGCTGCGGCGGCGCTGGCGATTGCACGGCGCGCCGTGGGAGCCGGTGTGGCGTGCTGGGCGCTCATGGGTGCAGCGTCGGTTGCCTCAACACTCGGCAATCCCTGCCAATAGCCGCGCTCGTTGATGATGTGGTTCGAGGAGACGGTCGTGTCCGTAATACTCGCTCGTGCGATCAGGGTTGCCGCTCGGAGTGTCTCCACGGACTGTGCTGCGCCGGACGCCATCTCGTAGGCCGCCGGTGTGAAAGCAGGCTCGGAAGTTGCAGACGCGAGCTGGTAGGCCGGGGCTGGGTTGGTCGCGGTTGCCGGTTGCTCGATCGGTTTGGCGGGTTTGGATGGCGGGAACGGCACGACTGCAAGTTTTTCGCTGCGCGATTCGGGCGCGGCAGCGATCGCAGGCGGCTTGTCGGATCGCGCTTGAAGTGTGGCGGCTGGCTTGAGCGCTGTTGCTGCGACTTTGGCCGGCGCGGCCGGCGGCTCGTTCGCCTCGTCCCGCCCACCACCGAATAGCCTGGCCAGCAAGCCAGGCATTCGGCTGCGTTGCGTCGTGTCGGAGGTTGATTGGCTGTGGAGCTGACCCTTCGCCAAGACGCTCGCGAGCTGTACCTCCGGCATGCGCGGCCAATGCCGCACGCTGCCCGTATCCATGTGCACGAAGGGGGCGCCGGATGTCGGATAAAAGCCGACGCCACCGCGCTGCGCCCGCAGGCCTGCTTCGCGCAATTGCTCGAGCGGCACGCCTGGGATGTAGAAATCGATGGCCTTGCCCAGCATGTGCTGGCTGAACTGGGCGACCCCGCTCGAGCGTCGCCGCAGCATCGAGTTGGTTTCGGGCGAGCGGTATCCGCAGACGACCCAAATCGCCTCTTTGGAGCCGACCTCGCGATGTACCTCCCAGAGCAGGTCGATCAGATGGGGATCCATCGTGATCGATTGTGATTCGCGCCAGTCGCGCATCAGATTATTGATCTTCCTGAGGGCCTCTTCGTCGTACCGGCCGTTGACCTTGTAGGTGACAGTCAATTCCTCATCGGTGTGAATGTGATGAAACGAAATCGTCCGCGTCTCGCTTTGGGCGATTGCGTTCTGCAGGTTCTTGCTGCCGAAAAAGACGAGAAGCGCGGCGATGCTGCAGCAGTAGCCCGCCCGGGCGCAACGCAAGGACAATGGATTCCTCTGCGCGAGTTTGACCGTCACGTGCCAACCCTTAACGGCGTCAGCGGCCTCCTCCCGCGGCGAGCGCCGCGGGCGAGAAGCTCCGTCGCTCGGCACGGTGCAGGCCGCGACGATGACGGCTGACGAACTGCTCATTAGGGAAGGGTTAACGCGAGGTTAGCGCACCCGTCCCCCCCGACAATGATGAGCGTGACAGGCGACTATGGCAAAAACTTGCCGCGATTAACCGTGCCGAAGATTCAGGCGCGACACGCGAATCAGTCGCGCCACGCCAAGAGAAAACCTCGAAATCGGGCTCAGCGGGTGATGCCGCGCGGCGGCACCGGTCTTGCTTGCATCGGACGGCCAAAACCGAACAGCGCCTCGAAGAAGGAGACGTTGCGCGGCGCGACCCCGGGACGGCGTTGGCTAGTTGCTACAGCCTCCTCGCGCTTGCGTTCCTGCGGCGGCTCGATCATGCCACGCTCGGTCTTGATCGCTGCGAGCGTGCGGTTGTCGAGGTTGTAGATATCGCGGCGGATTTGCAGCTTGCCGGCTTCGTCGACGAATGCGTTCTGGTAAGTCAACAAGACCCAGATCTGCGCCGGCAGCTGGATGTCCTGCTCGCCCGTGCCGAACATCCGCTTGATCTTGTCTGCCGTCCAGTTCTCGGTCGGACGCGCAATGTTGAGGAGAACTTCGGCATATTTGGCCGGATCCTGCACGCGCATGCAGCCGTGGCTGTACGCGCGCACATCATGCGCGAACATGTGCTTGT
>VAZQ01000369.1:0-7940 GCA_005883115.1 Alphaproteobacteria bacterium
AAGTACTTCGTCACAACGCCGGCGCCGAACGCGATGCCGGCAACGAGCGGAGAGCCGCGTTCGCTGGCGAGGAAAGCCAGCAGCAGAAAAGCGATGGCGACGATATCGACATGGCCGCTGCGTGCGAACTCCCATAGCGGCAACGGGTGCCACGCGTAGAGCAGGATGCGTGACCGCGGCAGACCGCGCAGCGCCAGCAATTGCAGCATCGCCCAGACCGCCAGCCCCTCGAAGGCTACCATGGCGGCCTTCATTGCGATCGGCGCCTCCGATATTCGCGTGACGAGATAGAAGACGATCTGCGAGGTCGGGGGATAGATCGTCGGCGCATAATCGGCACGATTGATGAACGGATAGATCGCGGCGTCGCGCAGCGCCGACAGCGTCGCGTCGCTGGGCACATAAAGATATGGATTGATCCCGGCCGCCTGCACGCGGCCGTCCCAGATGTAGCGGAAGAGGTCATTCGAAACCGGCGTTCCCGGCAAGAGCAGACAGCGCATGGCGATGCCAACGAGGAGAATGCTGGCCAGCGCTCGGCCGCTCACAGCGCGCTCCGCCCGGCCGCGAACGACCAGCCACGTTGCGAGCGCATAAGGGATGCATTGGAGCAGCATGACCACCCCGACTTTGGGATCGTCGAAACCATTCACGGCCAGTGCGCCCGCCGCCGAAAGCGCCAGCAGGCACGTGGCAAGCGTCAGAAGCGGCCAATCGAGCCCCGTGATCCGCCTCACCCCGCAGCCCTCCGAACCGTATGAAGGACGAGACGCTCCTTGAGACCCGGGATCGCGAGCAGCGATTGCATAAACGCGCGCGTGTAATGGGCGCGAGCAGGCGAAAGACGCGGCGCGAAGGGTTGGCCCTCGAACAGTTCGCAGAGCAGCATTTTGAGCGTTGCGAGATCATCCACGTCGTACCACGTCGGCAGCATATGTACGGGCAGACGCAACTCGGCGGCGCGCTCCAGCGTTTGTTGGGCCACGCGCTCCGTGCTCCAGGCAATGTTCTCAAGCAGGCGGGGATGCCTCGCCTTCACGCCGAGCAGATAATAGCCGCCGTCAAGGGCGGGCCCGAGCACGACGCGCTCGCCTGGCCGTCCAAGCAGCTCGGTGGTCTGGATCAGAAGCGACCTCGGCAGCGTGGGACTGTCGCAATTGACAACCACCGCCGCACCATGGCCGCGCGCGAGGAGTTGCGCGATCGCCTGATCGAGGCAGTCGCCGAGCGAGGGATAAGAAGCCTCGATCAGAGCGATTTCGCGCGGCACATGCTCCTCAAAGAAACTCCGCGCGTCAGGGGGACCATACGCGATATAGCCGGCGATCGAGGCCTCGGTAGAAGCGGCAAGAATATTGTCGGCGATATCGCGCAAAAATGCCGTATTGCATTGAGCGGCTTGGTCGAATGTCAGCGGAGGAACCAAGCGGGTCTTGGTGCGCCCCGGGACCGAAGCTTTGGCCATCACGGCGACGCCGCAGGCTGAAACCGAGGCATCGTCGCTGCCGACAATGGCGCTGCGCATGACCACTCCCATGCCTCGCGATACGCCGAGCGGTGCTCAGTTGCTGGGTGGATAAAAGAAGCGATTTGGCGCCGCGTGGCCAGCCTACCAAGCCGAGGCGAAAGCGGTGGCGGCGGTCCGCTCACACATTCGTGAACGCGAGTTCACGCCGTCATTTCTACTGGTTACGGCGCGCGAGGGGAAGTCGTGGGGGCAGAGGACTGACGCAGCTATCAAATCCTCGTCGCACAATACAATAAAAGCCGCGCGGGCGCGGACGGCTCCGTCGCGCGCGCCGCGTCTGACGCATCAAGACCAAACCCTAGGGCTCGGCTCACGCCCGGCCGCGCTTCCTTCGACGCCTTGATCTGGCGGAGCGGATTTCGGCGCGTTTCTTCCTGCAGGCCATGCACTTGCAGCCGACTGCCTTGATGAAAGTGTCGAAATAATCCCGGCCATAGTGGTACGTGATCTCGTCATCCGGCTTGATGTTCTTGATTGCGCGGATCTTGATCACGTGCTTGACGAAATAGACTTCCGCATTCGGCCGGCACGAATGATTGATGTAGCGCGCCCGGTTCCTGCGGCCCGAACCGTCGATCGTCCAGCGGTTGTTGACCTCGAACATGTAGCGGTTATCGAGCTCATCGGCGACTTCGGCACGCAGTTTTCGGCCGCTGTAGCGGACGATGAATTGCCCTTTCTTGATGGGAACGCGGGCGAAGAGACCAAGCCCAGCTTTGGACCGACCGATGCGAAGATGACGCGAGGGTGACAGTCTCGCTGGCATAAGTATGATCCCCACGATGCGCGCGCACGGCTGACGCTCCCCCGATGCAGGCCTACGATGTCGTCATCATCGGTGCAGGTCACAATGGGCTGACTTGCGCCGCCTACCTCGGCATGGCCGGCCTGAAAGTCAAGGTCCTCGAACGCCGATCGATTGTAGGCGGTGCGGCGGTCACGGAAGAATTTCATCCAGGTTTCCGAAACTCGGTCGCGGCTTACGCCGTGAGCTTGCTCAACCCGAAGGTCATTGCCGACCTTCGCCTCTTCGATCGCGGACTGAAAATTGTCGAGCGCCGCGCACAGAACTTCCTTCCAACGCTGGACGGCCGCTATCTCCTCGCCGCCGAGGGCCGCACCGAAAGCAATATCGCGAAATTCAGCCGTAGCGATGCCGGGCGATTCGCCGCCTTCGCGCGCGAGCTCGACGCGAGTGCCGATCTGCTGCGTGAGCTGGTGCTGCAGGCACCGCCAAACCTCACGCGCGGAGCAAAACTTGGGAGCCTGCGCGAGCTGGTCAAAGCCGGACGCTTGGGCAACCGGGTGCGCCGGCTCTCCACGGAAAATCTGCGGACGCTGTTGGAGCTCTTGACCAAATCCGCCGCGGATTACCTCGACGGCTGGTTCGAGGGCGAGCTCGTCAAGGCATGGCTCGGCTTCGACGCCATCGTCGGAAATTACGCAAGCCCGTACACGGCTGGCAGCGCCTACGTTCTCCTGCATCATGCCTTCGGCGAGGTGAACGGAAAGAAACGCGTTTGGGGGCACGCCATCGGCGGAATGGGTGCGATCACGCAGGCCATGGCGCGGGCGGCCGCAGCGCACGGGGTTGAGATCGAGACCGAGGCGCCCGTTCGCGAGGTGTTGATCGAGAAGGGCAGGGCCGCCGGAGTCGTGCTCGAGGACGGCCGGGTCGTTCGCGGCAAGGCGGTTGCCGCCAACGTCAATCCCAAGCTGCTCTACACCGCGATGATCCCGCAGACCGCGCTTGATCCCGACTTTCTGCGCCGCATGCGCGCATGGCGCTGCGGGTCAGGAACGTTTCGTATCAACCTGGCGCTTTCGGAGCTGCCGAGCTTCACGGCGCTGCCGGGGCGCGATTGCGCCGATCATCACACGGCGGGAATCATCCTCGGGCCGAGTCTCGACTATATGGATCGCGCCTATTGCGACGCGCGGACTTCGGGATGGAGCCGCGAACCGATCATCGAGTTAGTCATCCCCTCGACCTTGGACGACACGCTGGCGCCCCCAGGCGCGCACGTCGCAAGCCTGTTCTGCCAGCACGTGGCGCCGCAGTTGCCGGATGGACGATCGTGGAGCACGCATCGGGAGAAGGTGGCCGATCTGATGATCGAAACGGTTGATCGCTATGCACCGGGATTCAAGGCAAGCGTCGTAGCCCGCCAAGCTTTGAGCCCGTTCGATCTGGAGCAGGTCTTTGGGCTCACGGGCGGGGATATTTTTCACGGCGCGATGACGCTCGATCAGCTGTTCTGGGCTCGACCGGCTCTCGGCTATGCCGAATATCGGGGAGCGGTGAAGGGACTCTACCATTGCGGATCGGGCGCTCACCCCGGCGGCGGCGTGACCGGGGCCCCTGGCCACAATGCCGCTCGCGCGATTATCGCCGACCAGCGCTGGCGCGTTTGGTGGCAATCAGTCGTTGCCCGGAAGCAGGCGCCGCAGCCGATCGGCCGAGGCCGATAATTCCGCGAGCGCGGCGCGGCGCGAGCGTTCGTTGAAGCGCCCGATCAGCCCGGAGACCGCAAGCGAGCCCCTGAATTTTCCGGCGAGATCGAAAACAGGAACTGCGACCGCCGCGAGCTGCGGGTCGCGCTCGCCGAGAGATACGCAATAACCGCGTTGTCGCACCGCCTTCGCTTTGGGCCCCTTGCCATCGGAGAAGGCGGCGAGCACATGCGCGCTCGCTCCAGCGCCGAGCGGTAACACGGCTCCTTCCTCGAGATGGTGCCTCGCCGATTGCGGCGAATTGTGCCGAAACAGGCACACGCGGGAGTGGCCCTCACGAATGTAGAACGAAGCCGTCTCTCCCGTCGTCTCCACCAGACGGCGCAACTCGGGTCTGATCGCCTCGCCGACATCGAACCCGCCGCGATAGATCGACCCCAACCGCCACAGCGCCGGTCCGAGCCGGAAGACGCCATTCGCTTCGCGGACGAGATAGCCGAACCGCTCGAGCGAGGCGGCAAGGCGCAGGATCGTGCTCTTATAGAACCCGGTCGCGGCCGCGATCTCGCCCAGTGTCAGCACTGGCCGCTCGGTATGGAACGCCTGCAGCACGGCAAGCGCCCGTTCGACAGCCTCGACCTTGTCGTTGCTCATGATCACGCGCCGCAATGTCGCGATTTCGAAGCATATTAGAACGATATTGTGTTGTACAGAACGTTGCGCTATTCAGAATATCATTCTGTCACACAGAACAAGGTGCCTGATGGCCGGTCTTCTCGCGGGTACGCGGGTGCTCGATCTGACCAACGTGCTCGCCGGCCCATTCTGTTGCTATCAGCTGGCGCAGCTCGGCGCCGAGGTGATCAAGGTCGAGGTGCCCGGCTCGGGCGACCTGGCGCGCCAGCTCGGCGCCGATCCCGAGCTCAATCGCCGCGGCATGGGCGCCTCCTTCCTCGCGCAAAATGCCGGCAAGCGTTCGATCACGCTCAACTTGAAAGCACCCAAGGGCTGCGCCGCCTTTGCTCGGCTGGTCGGCACAGCCGACGTCGTCGTCGAGAATTTTCGTCCCGGCGTCATGGAGCGGCTTGGGCTCGGCCATGCCGAGCTCAAGGCTATCAAAAACGACATCATCTACTGCGCGATCTCCGGCTTCGGCCAGGATGGACCGCTCAAGTTCAATCCCGCCTACGACCAGATCATCCAGGGGCTGTGCGGAGTGATGAGCGTGACCGGCGATGCCCAGTCGGCACCGTTGCGGGTCGGCTATCCGGTCGCCGATACGATGGGCGGAATGACCGCGGCTTTCGCCATCGCCGCGGCCCTCGTTCGGCGCGAGCGCACAGGGGAGGGCGAATTCATCGACGTGTCGATGCTGGAAGCCTCCCTGGTGGCGATGGGCTGGGCGGTTTCGAACTGGCTCATCGCAGGGGTGAAGCCGCAGCCCATGGGCAACGAAAACATGACCGCGAGCCCGTCGGGCACGTTCCGCACCGGCGAAGGGCTCTTGAACATCGCCGCGAACAAGCAGGAACAGTTCGAGACATTATGCCGGTTGATCGGCTGCGAGGAGCTCATCCGTGATCCGCGTTTTATCGGCCGCGAGGATCGCAAGCGCCGCCGTGTCGAATTGAAGGGGGAGATCGAGCGCGCGCCTGCGGCGCGATCGGCGCAGGCGTGGTCCGCGCTCCTCAACAAGAACGGCGTCCCGGCCGGGGAAGTCCTCGATTTACCCGCCGTGCTCGAGCACCCGCAAGTGCTCGAGCGGGGATTGCTCAAGAGCCTCGGCTGCGTGCCCGGCGTCGATCGTCCGGTCCGCGTCGTGCGATGCGGTTTCCGTCTGGCGAGCGGCGATCCTGAGCCGGCGTCGCCTCCGCCTGCGCTTGGTGCCGATACAGGCGAGCTCCTGGGCGAACTCGGATTTGCCAAGCGCGACATCGACGAGCTTGCGGGTGAAGGTGCGATATGAGTAGCAGCGGGCCTCTGGCCAACCAAACGCCGCAAGATTGGTGGTCGACATCGATCATCGACATGAAGCCGGGCATGATCCGCTATCGCGGCTACGCGATCGAGGAGCTGATCGGCCGCGTCGGCTTTGCCGACATGGTCTATCTCATGACCCGCGGCGAGCTTCCCCATCCTGCCGCCGCCAAGCTGCTGGAAGCCGCGCTCGTGGCAGCGGTGGACCATGGCCCGCAGGCACCCTCGATCGCGGCAGCCAGAATGGCGGTCACCTGCGGGGTCGGCATCAACAATGCCATGGCGTCGGCCATCAACATGCTCGGCGACGTGCATGGCGGGGCCGGCGAGCAATGCGTCACTCTTTATAATGCCGTCGCCGCGCGTGTGGGCAGTGATGTGATCAGCGAGGAGCGGCTCGCCGAAGCGGCGCGGGCCGAGATGAAGCTGCTGGTCGAAGCAGGTATCCGATATGTCCCCGGTTTCGGGCATCGCTTTCATCCTCGGGACCCGCGTGCCCCGCGCCTGCTCGAGCTGGTGGACGTCGCTGCTGCCGCCGGCGCGGTGAGCGGACGCTTTGCCGCCATTGGCCGAGCGGTGGAGGCGGAGCTTGCGGCGCAGAAAGGGCGAACCGTGCCGATGAACATCGACGGCGCCACCGGCGTGATCTTCACGGAGCTCGGCTTCCCGCCGCCGCTCTGCCGCGGGCTGTTCGTCCTGTCTCGCGCGGTCGGCGCGTTGGCCCACGCTTTCGAAGAGATGCAATCGGGCGAACGCAACAAAGGCCCGATCCCGCGGCATCTCACTTGGACCTATACGGGCCCGCCTGCGCGTACGCTTGGCGCCGCATAGCGGCTCGACTACCAGTTCGCCATGCGTCCCAAGCCCGAGCACGTGCCGGGCAAGGCGTGACAGAGAGCTCGTCATCGGCCGCCCTCTGCCCGCCTGGCCTGCGTGACGCGCCTCAATGGGCCCGTGTGGTGAGCAATTTGGGACGGCTCTTTCTTTCCAGCGTCTCGGGCATCAATCTCCAGGTCAGCACGAGTCCTATGCTACCGATGCAGGCCAAGCCGAAGAACGCGATGCTGCTGCCCAGCCGGTCGCTTATCCATCCCGCCAGCGTCGTGCTCAATGCAGCGCCGATTCCGACTGCGCTGCCCACAATGCCTTGGGCCAGGTTGAAGCGGCCCGTGCCGCGCGTGATATCGGCAATGGTAAGGGGGACCAGTACGCCGAACACCGCCGCGCAGACGCCGTCGAGGAGCTGCACCGCGACCAGGAGGCGCGGGTCCGCCACAACCATGAATAGGACGGCCCGGACCGGCAAGGCGGCGAACCCGATCAGCAATACGGGGCGGCGTCCCCATCGCTGCGCCAAGCGCCCTACCGAAGGCGAGAACGCCGCGACGACGAGTTGCGGCACCACGATGCAGGCCGCCACCAGTGTCGTTGCCCATGCGCTCGAGCGCATGGTGACGATGCTCGCCATGAGCGGAAGCATGGCCGTGTTTGCGAGCTGGAAGAAGGTGACACACGCGGCGAACGTCAGCAGCGGTCGATTGGTCAAGAGGCTCGCAACACCCGCCGTTGCGCTGCGGCCCTCGTCCAGCCCGCCGTGGGCGCGAACAGGATCGATCTCGTTCGGCGGGATGTGCTTAAGCGTGATCAGCGTTGGAACAATAAGCGCGGCGGTGACGAGAAATACTGCCTGATTCGACCAGAAATAGCCGACCGCGCCCATTCCCGCTGCCGCCAAACCATTGCCGATCGAAGCGAAGCGCGCGTTGCGGCCGAACCGTTCGCCGCTGGCGGTATGACCGACGAGCCCAAGGCTGATGGCGGCAAGCGCGGGGCTCACGACGGAGCTCCCGGCGGCCTGCAGAAACTGCGCGCCGAGCACGGCTGGAAAGATGGGCCATAGTGCGATGATCAGCGCGCTCGCGCTGATAAGGATCATCGCAAGCGCCGCGACCGCGCGCTCAGAGCGCGCGGCGTCCACGAT
>VAZQ01000369.1:7963-10227 GCA_005883115.1 Alphaproteobacteria bacterium
CGCTAGCGCGACCAGCCCGCGCGCGGTCAGGACAAGCCCGATATCGACCTGCGTCCATCCCTGTGCCGTGAGATAGACCGAGATGAACGGCCCAAATCCGGTCTGCACATCGGCAACGCAGAACGCGAACCAATCGAGGCCATGCTGGCTGCGCGGCGAGGCGGTGATCGGCGGCTCGGGCGGCAAAGGCCGCTGCGGAAACGGCGGCGCTTCGTCGTTTTGAACGCGCCGCTTGGATGGGCGGGTATTGCGGGTTGCCGGTGCGCGGGGCAGGGTTACCTCTCCGGTGCTGCAACCTCGCTCGATGGCATGGTCCGCTCGCTGCTGGCGGCGCTGACGACCACCACCGGCTCACCGCGCTTGTATTCCGGCGCCAGGCGCACCTGGTTGCGGGTAAGGTCCACGGTAATCGTGCCGGGCTTGCCGGCAGGGGCGAAATTCAAGGCCCGCCAATCGACGGCAATCTTGCGGGTGCCGATGCCGAGAAAGCCGCCGAAGTCGATGATGGCCGCGCGCACCTGCCCGTCGCGACTGACGATGATATCGACAATGCGGCCCATATCCTCGTCCGCGTTGCTGCGCACGCTCTTGCCGAGGATGGTCGAGACCTCTTGATCGTCGAGCACGACCGCGGGGGTACCGGGAGGAGAGCTGGAAGGCGAGGCTGCCGGTGGTGCAGGTGGCGGCGAGGGATTGTCCGGCGCAGATTGCCCTGTCGGCGGTGGTACAGGTTGCCCTGTCGGCGGAGGTGAGGATTCCGGCGTTTGCGCGAGCTGCGCGGTCCGCGCCGAGGCCGCTACTCCATCCGCGGGACGGAATGCGTCGCCACGAACGCCGCCTGGCGCGATCAGGCCAATGGCGATGACGGCAGTGATGACGAGACCGGTGCGCATTGGTCCACCGCCCCATGCGCGGCAAGCCGCAACGATCAACGCGAATGAGGCGTCCAAGTTCCTTGCCGGCAACGTGCGTCAGCGATTTTATTCCACTCGCACGTGCAGCTCGCGGCTTTGACCTGTGGGCCGCGGGGCAGACGTAGTATCATGCGAACCGCTTAGGTCACGGGCTCGGCCTGAGAGGGGGGAGCGCTGCGGTGACACCTCGATCCAGAGTAAAGCACCGCTCGGCTAGCGGGGGGCGCAAGCGCCAGCCGGAGCTGCCGAGCGCCACGAACTTGGAAAATAAAATCGACGAAAGCTCTGAGGAAAGCTTTCCGGCAAGCGATCCGCCGAGTTGGACGCTTTTCAGGCGTATCGGCGCGCCGCGGCGGAAACCTCGCAGCTTTGACGATCCCGAAACTTAGTTGGTTTGGCGAGGCCTTGCGGGGCAAACACCGCTTTGGGGAGAGGTAAATGTTGCGAGCATTCGCTGCCCTGGCCGCGGTCTTGTCCGTGACGGGCGCCGGGGCAGGCGGGGCTGCCGCCGAGCTGCTCTCCTCGCGTCCAATCACCATCGTCATTCCGTTCACGCCCGGTGCAAGCTCCGACACGCTGCAGCGCATCGTCGACAAGAAGGTCAGCGAAAATACCGGCCAAACGCTCGTAGTGGAGTCGCGCCCGGGCGGCAGCGGGGTCATTGCCGCAGCGGTAGTCAAGCAGGCCATGGCGGACGGGCACACTCTCCTCCAGGCGAACGCGGCAACTCACGCGTCCAATACCTCGCTATCCGATCAAGGATTTCCGGCCGATCACGCTGTTGTGGAGCTTTCCGCAATTGCTCGCGGTCCCGCCTGACAGTCCGGCGAAATCGGTGTCCGATCTCGTCGCGCTCGCCAAATCGAAGCCGGGCGGCTTGAGCTTTGCCTCCCAGGGCACCGGCTCCGGCGGACATCTCCTTGGCGAAATGTTCAAGCTCAGGACCGCGGCGAACATGGTGCACATTCCCTATCGCGGCGCTGCTCCCGCGGCGATCGATCTTGCCGCCGGCCGGGTCGATTTCTTCTTCGTTTCCTATTCTTCGCTGCTGTCGTTTGTGCAGGGAGGCAAGGTGCGCGTCATCGCCGTCACTTCACCGAAACGTCTGCCGGCGCTGCCGGATATTCCGACGATGACGGAGGCAGGTTTTGCCGGGCTAGCGCTCGACGCCTGGTTCGGCCTCGTTGCGCCGGCGGGCACGCCAGACGGCGTGATCGCCAAGCTCAACGCTGCTTTCGTGCAGGCGGTGCGAGATCCGCAGGTCATGATGCAGATGGCCGAGCAGGGGGCCGAGGTGCACGCCACCACGCCAGGGCAATTCGCCGCCTTTATTACCTCTGGGACCGAGCG
>VAZQ01000658.1 GCA_005883115.1 Alphaproteobacteria bacterium
CAGCGCGGCGCGCTCGAGATCGGGGGCGCCGTGACCTATACCGCCGCCTTGCCTCACCTTGATCGGCATTTCCCGTCCTTCGGTGCCCTCGTGCGCCGCATCGGCTCGCGGCAGATCCGCAATCTCGGAACCATCGCGGGCAATCTCGCTACCGCTTCCCCGATCGGGGATACCATTCCATGCCTGATCGCGCTTGATGCCACGGTCACGCTCGCCTCGCGTGCGGGCGAGCGCATACTGCCGGTGGAAGAGTTCGTCACCGGCTATCGCAGGACGGCGCTCGCGGCAGGCGAAGTCATCAGCGCCATTCGCATTCCCCTGCTCGGTGCGGGCGAGGAGTTTGCGGGCTATAAGCTTTGCAAGCGCTTTGATCAGGACATCTCGACCGTTATCGCGGCCTTCCGCCTCGAACGGCAGGGCGGCAAAGTTGCGCGGCTGCGCGCGGCCTATGGCGGCGTCGCGCCGCGCGCCATGCGGGCAGCGAGCCTCGAGGCCGCAGCGCGCGGCCGGCCGTGGGCGCCGGCTTGGCTCGCCGATATCGAGGACTTACTGGCACGTGATTTTGTGCCGATCACGGACCATCGTGGCGGCGCGGCCTATCGCATGCGTGCCGCGGCCGGGCTGCTGCGCCGCTTTCAGCTCGAAACGTCCTTGGCCGAGGCGATGCGGGTGGAGGCCCTATGAACGAGGTTTTGCCACGCATCCGCGGCGCGGTGCATGCGGCCGTCCGTCACGACAGCGCGGTCGCACACGTGACCGGGGCGGCGCGCTATCTCGATGATGTTGCGACAGTGCCTGGGACACTGGAAGCGGCGCTGGTGCTCAGCCCGCACGCCCATGCCCGCATCCGCAGCGTCGATCTATCTCCGGCGTGTCTCTCGCGATCACGGCGGCCGACATTCCCGGCAAGAACGACATCGCGCCGATCCGCAGTGGCGAGCCGGCGTTGGCCGCGGACGTCGTCGAATACGAAGGCCAGCCGGTAGCCGCGATCGCGGCGGCCACGCTCGATCAGGCGCGCGCCGCGGCGAAGCTCGCCGCCATCGACTACGAACCGCTTCCCGCGGTGCTGACGATTGAACAGGCGATGACGCGCGACAGCTACGTTTCGCCGCCGCAGCTCATGGTGCGCGGCGACGTGGAAGCGGCGCTCGCCAGCGCGCCGCATCGCTTTTCCGGCGAATTGCACTGCGGCGGTCAGGACCATTTCTATCTCGAGGGTCAGATCGCGCTCGCTACGCCGGGCGAGACCTCCGACATGCATGTGTGGAGCTCGACCCAGCATCCGACCGAAGTCCAGCATGGCGTTGCGCACCTTCTCGGGTTGCCGTTCAACGCCGTCACGGTCGAGGTGCGGCGGATGGGCGGCGCGTTCGGCGGCAAAGAGAGCCAGGCGACGATCATTGCCGGGATCGCGGCGTTGCTTGCTTGGAAGGCGCGGCAACCGGTGAAGCTGCGGCTGCCACGCGATGACGACATGCGCGCCACCGGCAAGCGCCACCCGTTCCTCATCCGCTATGACGTCGGTTTCGACGCGGAGGGACATATTCTCGCCCTCGACCTCACGCTGGCGGCCAACGGCGGTAACGTGGCTGACCACACGCCGGCCGTGCTCACGCGCGCGCTGTGCCACGTCGACAATTGCTACTTTCTGCCCAACGTCCGTATTCGCGGGTTTGCATGCAAGACCAACACCGTGTCGAACACTGCCTTCCGAGGCTATGGCGGGCCGCAGGCCATGCTTGCGATCGAAACCATCATAGAGGAGGTCGCACGCCGGCTCGGTCTTTCCGTCCATGCCGTGCGGCGGCGAAACTTCTATGGGATCGGACGCAACGACGTCACGCCCTATGGCATGCGGGTCGAGGACAACATCATCGAGCGGGTGGTCGATGAGCTCGACCATACCGTCGGCCTTGCGGCCTGGCGGCGGGAGATCGTGAATTTCAATCACATCAGCCCGGTGGTGAAAAAGGGTCTCGCCACCATGCCGGTCAAGTTCGGTATCTCTTTCAACCGGCCGGCGCTCAACCAGGCGGGCGCGCTGGTCCACGTCTATACCGACGGTAGCGTCGTGCTCAACCACGGCGGCACCGAGATGGGGCAGGGCCTGTTCATCAAGGTAGCGCAGGTTGTTGCGGAGGCGTTTGCAATCGATCTCGACCATATTCGGGTGTCGGCCACGAGCACGGCGAAGGTGCCCAATACGTCGCCGACGGCCGCCTCCTCGGGTTCAGATCTCAACGGGATGGCGGCGCTCAATGCCTGCCGGGAAATCAAGGCGCGGATGACCGAGGTGGCGGCGGATCACTTCGGCGTGCCGGCGGACGAGATCGTGTTCGACTCCAATCGCATCTACGCCGGCAACCGCAGCCTTTCGTTCGCCGAGCTGGCAGCGCTCGCATGGGAGAAGCGCGTGTCGCTCTCCGCGACGGGGTTTTATCGGACGCCCGACATTCACTGGGATTCCGCGAGCAATACCGGGCGGCCGTTTTATTATTTCGAGTACGGCGCGGCCGCCGCCGAGGTTGCAATCGATACCCTGACCGGCGAATCGCGCGTCTTGCGCGCCGAGCTGATCCAGGATTGCGGGCGCTCGCTCAATCCGGCGATCGATCTCGGGCAAATTGAAGGGGCTTTCGTCCAAGGGATGGGATGGCTCACGAGCGAAGAGCTATGGTGGGACGGCGAAGGGCACCTGCGCACCTGCGGTCCGTCGACCTACAAGATCCCGGGCAGTCGCGACGTGCCGCCGATCTTCAACGTGCGGCTGCTCAAGGATGCGCCGAACCGCGCAGCCACGATCTATCGCTCCAAGGCGATCGGGGAGCCGCCGCTGATGTTGGCGATCTCGGTTTGGCTTGCGATCAGGGACGCCATCGCGAGCCTGGTCGACCACAAGCTGGCGCCGCGTCTCGATGCGCCGGCAACTCCGGAGCGGGTGTTGTCCGCGATCGAGGAGCT
>VAZQ01000370.1:0-2700 GCA_005883115.1 Alphaproteobacteria bacterium
CCGCAGGATCGGCATTCCCGAGGTGATCGAGAAATTTGGCGTGCCGCCGGGGAAGCTCGTCGAGGTGCAGGCGCTGATCGGGGATTCGACGGATAATGTCCCGGGTGTGCCGGGCATCGGGATCAAGACCGCCGCGCAGCTCATCGGCGAACATGGAGATCTCGAAACGCTGCTAGCGTGCGCCGGCCAAATCAAGCAGGAGAAGCGGCGCCAAGCACTCATCGAGCACGCCGAAAAGGCGCGGCTGTCGAAGAAGCTCGTCACGCTCGATGCACACGTCAAACTCGAGGTGCCGCTCGCCGAGCTTGCAGTGCACGATCCCGACTACCAGCGGCTGATCGCCTTCCTCAAGGCGATGGAATTTACCACGCTCACCCGTCGCGTGGCGGAATTCGCGGGCATCGATCCCGCCGCGGTCGAGCCGGACGGGAAACTCGTGGCGCGCAGCGCGCCGAAGCAAGCGAAGCCGGAACAGGTCCCGCTTCCGTTTGTCAGCGCCACAGCGGGCGCAGTCGGCAAACCGCGGGAGGCCCCCCCTCGCCAGGCAGAGGATGCGCAACCTGAGCTCACGCCGCAGGCACGCGCCGAGGCACGCATTGCTGCTGCGCGCGACCTCAAGATCGACCGCTCCCGATACGAGATCGTGCGCGGCCTCGAACCTCTTGCCGCCTGGATATCCCGCGCGCGTGAACTCGGCACCGTCGCGATCGATATCGAGGCCACGAGCATCGATCCGATGCAGGCAAACTTATGCGGTTTCTCGCTCGCGCTCGCGGCGAATGAAGCCTGCTACGTTCCACTCGCACACCGCACGCGCGGCGACGGCGGCGACAGCGGCCTCTTCGCCGGCGACATTGCGCCGGGTCAGATCGAGGAGCGGGCGGCGCTTGCGGCGCTAAAACCGCTGCTCGAAGACCCGGAGGTGCTCAAAGTCGGCCGCGACCTCAAGTTCGCCGTGCAGATGTTTGCGCTGCGCGGGATCGAGTTCGCCCCGCATGACGACGTCATGCTGTTGTCCTACGTGCTCGATGCCGGGCGCTCCGATCACGCGCTCGCTTCGCTGTCGCAGCGCTACCTCGGTCACACCCCGATCGACCAGAACCAGCTCACCGGCTCGGGCAAATCCAGGCTCACGTTCGATTGCGTGGAGATCGAGAAGGCCGGCGAGTATGCCGCTGAGGGCGCCGACATCACGCTGCGGCTGTGGCAAGTGCTCAAGGCGCGCGTTGCCGCCGAGCGCGTGAGCAGCGTTTACGAGACGCTGGAGCGGCCGCTCATTCCGGTGCTCGCGCGCATGGAGCGGCGCGGGATTTCCATCGATCGGCAAGTGCTCTCGCGTTTGTCGGGCGAATTCGCGCAGCGCGCCGGCGCGCTTGAGGCCGAAATCCAGGTGCTCGCCGGTGAGCCGCTCAATCCGGGAAGCCCGAAGCAGCTCGGCGACATTCTGTTCGGCAAGTTCGGGCTTCCCGGCGGGACCAAGACGAAGACCGGTCAGTGGTCGACGGGCGCGCGCGCGCTCGAGGACCTGGCCGAGCAGGGTCACGCACTGCCTCGCAAGATTCTCGACTGGCGACAAGTCTCGAAACTCAAATCGACCTATACCGACGCGTTGCCGGGCTATGTCCACCCGCAGACCCATCGCGTCCACACCAGCTATGCACTCGCGGCCACGCCCACCGGGCGGCTGTCCTCCTCCGAACCGAACTTACAGAACATTCCGATCCGCACCGAGGAGGGCCGCAAGATTCGCCGCGCCTTCATTGCCGCCGAGGGCCACAAGCTCGTCTCCGCCGACTACTCGCAGATCGAGCTGCGGCTGCTTGCGGAGATCGCCGGCATCGAGACGCTGAAAAAGGCTTTTCGCGAAGGTCTCGACATTCACGCCATGACCGCCTCGGAAATGTTCGGCGTTCCGGTCAAAGGCATGCCCGGAGAGGTTCGCCGCCGCGCCAAAGCGATCAACTTCGGCATCATCTACGGCATCTCGGCCTTCGGGCTCGCTAATCAGCTCGGCATCGAGCGCGAGGAGGCGAGCGCTTACATCAAGAAATATTTCGAGCGCTTTCCCGGCATCCGCGATTACATGGACGAGACCAAGGGCTTTGCCAAGCAGAACGGCTACGTGCTCACCCTGTTCGGTCGCAAGTGCCACTATCCCGAGATCGCCAATCCGAACCCGACGATCCGCGCTTTCAACGAGCGCGCCGCCATCAACGCGCGGCTGCAGGGCACCGCTGCCGACATCATCCGTCGCGCCATGGTACGCATGGAGCCGGCGCTGGCGAAAGCGAAACTCTCTGCGCAGATGCTGCTGCAGGTCCACGACGAGCTCGTGTTCGAGGTCCTCGACGCGGAGGTGGAGAAGACGTTGCCGGTCATTGAAAAGGTGATGGCGCAGGCACCGATGCCGGCGCTTTCTCTCTCCGTGCCGCTCGCGGTCGAAGCCCGCGCCGCCCACAATTGGGACGAGGCGCAGTGAGCTAAGCGGCGGATTTCAGTGAGATGCGGTCGCGGCGGGACGCTGTGCACCCTCGCCCCGCGAAGCGCGGAGAGGGTTGCACTGTGCTCCTCGTTGTCACGATCATCGCCGTCCTCGCTCCCAGCCCCGCGGAGGCCGCCGCGACCCTCGACGGCGCGGCGCTGGGTTGGTTTTGGGCGCTGCCGTTCATCGGCATCCTCCTCACCATCGCCACGGGACCG
>VAZQ01000370.1:2858-16875 GCA_005883115.1 Alphaproteobacteria bacterium
AGTTGCGCGGCATGCCCATCGTCAACACGGCGATGCTCGCCTTCGGCACCTTGATCGCCAGCGTGGTCGGGACCACAGGCGCGGCCATGATTCTGATTCGGCCGCTCATCCGCGCCAACGCGCCGCGTCTTCACAATGTTCACGTCGTCGTGTTCTTCATCTTTCTCGTGGCCAATATCGGCGGCGCACTCTCCCCGCTCGGCGATCCGCCGCTTTTCGTCGGCTTTCTGCACGGCGTTGATTTCTTCTGGACTACGCGCCAGCTGTGGTTCGAAACCGCGCTGGTTGCCGGCATCGTGCTCGCGGTCTTTGCCGCCCTCGACCTGTGGCACTACCGCAACGACCGGCTGGTCGCGACCGTTGGCGAAGGCAAGCGACCAATGCACATCAGTGTCAGCGGCAGCATCAATCTCCTGCTGCTCGCGGGCATCATCACCGCCATTCTCGGCGCGGCAGCATGGAAGCCGGCGACGAGTGTCGATGTCTACGGCACGAACCTCGAGCTGCAAAACATCGCCCGCGACGCTGCACTGGTGCTGATCGCGATCCTTTCGCTCGCGCTCACGCCGAGTGAGCACCGCGAGGCCAACGGGTTCACCTGGGAGCCGATCGCGGAAGTCGCCATCCTGTTTGCCGGCATCTTCACCTGCATCATTCTTCGCCTGGCTCCTTGCCGCCGTTACCACTCGCGACGGCAACCCGCACGAGATCGCCTATTTTTGGCTCACCGGCGCGCTCTCCGCGTTTCTCGACAACGCGCCGACCTATCTGGTGTTCTTCGAGCTCGCCGGCGGCGACGCGCGTGAACTGATGGGGCCGCTTGCGGGAACGCTCGCGGCGATCTCCATGGGCGCGGTCTACATGGGCGCCATGACCTATATCGGCAATGCGCCGAACTTCATGATCTATGCCATCGCGGTGGAGCGCGGCATCAAGATGCCGAGTTTTTTCGGCTATATGCTCTACTCGGCGGTCGTGCTGCTGCCGGTTTTCATCCTGCTCACTTTCGTCTTGCTCGCGAGGGCCGCCTAGCCGCGCGCGTCGTGCGCCGTTTATTCGGAGCCTTGGAGGCCGACCTCGGTCGTGCAGCGGCCGGCAATGCCGCGACTGCCTCAATCTCGATGAGCGCGCCGTCTCGCGCCAGGCCGGAAATAGCGATGGTGGTGCTTGCCGGGCGATTGTCCGCAGCGAGGTAGCTGTCGCGCACCTCGCGAAAGGCCGGCAAGTGCGCGCGATCCACCAGATAGTTGTTGAACTTCACGACGTGACGGAAGTCCGCGCCGACCGCGGCCAGCGCGTGCTTCAGGTTCTCGAACGCCTGCACCGCCTGTCGCCGAATGTCGCTGCCGAGCTTGCCTTCGCGATCGATGCCGAGCTGACCTGCGACATAGACGAGACGCGCTGGCGTGGTGATCTCGACCACGTGGGTGTAGCCGGGCGGCTTTCCCAGCGCTTGCGGATTGATGAATCGGATCTGGCTCATGCGGTCTCCTCTCGGCTCATGCCTTCCTGTGTGAGGGGCTCAACTCGACAGATCGCGCACGACGTCCTCGGCAATCGAGAGCGAGCACGTGAGTCCCGGCGACTCGATCCCGAAGAGATGCACGATGCGCGCGAGACCGTGCTGCTGCGGCCCCTCGATCATGAAATCGGCCGCCGGCTCGCCCGGACCCGTAAGCTTCGGCCTGATCCCGCAATAGTCGGGCACAAGCGAATTGTCCGGCAGTCCCGGCCAATAATCGCGGATGCGCTGGTAGAACGCGAGCGCGCGACTTTTGTCCACGTCATAATCCTCGCGCTCGATCCATTCGACATCCGGGCCGAAGCGCATGCGCCCGGCGAGATCGAGCGTCACGTGCACGCCGAGCCCACCCGGCACCGGCACCGGATAAATCAGCCGCGAGAAGACCGGCTGGCCGGAGAAGCCGAAATAATTGCCCTTGGCAAGCACGAGCCGCGGCACGCGGTCGGAGGAATAGCTTTCGGTCGCGCGTGCCAGGCGCTGGGCGCCCAGGCCGGCGCAATTGACGGCGGCATCGAAGCTGAGCCACTGCGGCTCGCTGCCGCCGACCGCGGCCTCCCAGCCGCCGCGCGCGGGCCGTAACCGCTCGATCGGGCTATTGAATGCGATCATGCCGCCGCGGTCTTCGAGGTCGCCGCGCAGCGCCAGCATAAAACGGTGACTGTCGATGATTCCGGTTTCCGGCGAGTGCATCGCGGCGACGCAGGCAAGCGCCGGCTCGAGACGCTTGGCCGTGGCGACGTCGACAATCTCGACCCCTTCGACGCCGTTGAGCTGCGCCTGCTTATATACCGCTTCCAATCGCTCGATTTCGCTCGCGTTGGTGGCGACGACAAGCTTGCCGCATTTGCGGTGCGGCACGCCGTGCGAGGCGCAGAATTCGTAGAGCATGCGCCGTCCGCGCGGGCAGTAATAGGCGCGCCGCGAACCGGTCGGATAATAAAGGCCGGCGTGGATGACCTCGCTGTTGCGCGAGGACACCCCGGTGCCGATGCCTGAGGCGGCTTCCGCGACCACCACGTCGTGGCCGGCGATCGCCGCCGCGCGGGCAATTGCCAGCCCGACCACGCCCGCTCCGACCACCAACACCTGCATCCAACCTACCCCGCGTCGACCGCTTCGCTCTGTGGCGAACCGGGATCAGCGATGCACCGCTTCGCTAACGCTCGCGCTGCACCGCATCCGGGACACGCGATTAATTTGATGCCCATCGCCTACCCCGCTCATATCTCAACCGGAAGCCCCGCGTAATTCTCTGCCAGCGAGCGCATAGCCGCTTCCGAGCTCGTCACATAATCGAGCTCGGCGAGCTGGCGCTTACGATCAAAGGCATTGTGGGTCGCATCGAGATGAAACAGCTGCGTCATCCACCAGGAGAAGCGCTGCGCCTTCCAGACCCGCCGCAGGCACGTCGCCGAGTAGCGCTCGAGCAGGTCGCTGCGGCCGTTCCTATAAAACTCGGTTATCGCGCGGGCGAGCACGCTCACGTCCGCCAGCGCGAGATTCATGCCCTTCGCGCCGGTCGGGGGCTGGATGTGCGCGGAATCGCCAGCGAGGAAAAGCCGCCCATACTGCATCGGCTCGACCACGAAGCTGCGCATCGCGGTGATGCCCTTCTGCAGCATGGGGCCCTCCGCCAGTTTGCGCGTGCCGCCAATGCGCGCGTGCAGCTCATGCCAGATGCGCGCGTCCGGCCAGTTTTCGATGTCATCATCGGGGGCGCATTGCACATAGAGGCGCGACAAAGTGGGGGAGCGCATGGTGTAAAGCGCGAAACCACGCTCGTGGTAGGCATAAATCAGCTCATGCTCGGGCGGGGGAGATTCGGAGAGAATGCCGACCCAGCCGAATGGATATTCGCGATCATAGGCGGTGAGCGCAGTCGCCGGAATGCTCGGCCGGCAAATGCCATGAAAGCCGTCGCAGCCGCCGATGAAGTCACAAGCGAGTTCGACATCGCCGCCCTCGTGCCGGAAGCGAATCTTCGGCGCGCGGCCGACGAAATCGTGGATGCTCACGTCGCTCGTCTCGAACAAAATGGTTCCGCCGTCGGCGAGCCGCCGGGCGACCAAATCCTTTATGACCTCCTGCTGGCCGTAGATGGTCACGCCCTTGCCGACCAGCTCGCGGAAATTGATGTAGTGCAGGGCACCACCGAACGCGAAATAAACGCCGTTGTGGAACATGCCTTCGTGTTGCATGCGCGTGCCGACGCCGGTTTCGACGAGCAAGTCGCTCGCCCATTGCTCGATGAGCCCGGCACGGATGCGGCTCTCGATATAGTCGCGGCTGCGGTTTTCCAGGATCACACTCTCGATGCCCGCGCGGTGGAGCAGATGCGAGAGCATCAGCCCGGCGGGCCCGGCCCCGACGATACCGACTTGCGTGCGCATGTTATTCACCCGGCTACCCCAGCGCGGCGCTGAGATCGGCGATCAAATCGTCGGCGTCCTCGATACCGACCGAAAGCCGCACCAAAGTGTCGCCGATGCCCAGCTCCGCGCGAACCTCGGCGGGCACCGAGCCGTGGGTCATGAGCGCAGGGTGCTCGATCAGGCTCTCGACCCCGCCGAGACTTTCCGCCAAGGCGAACAGCCGGCATCGCTCGAGGAAGCGGCGGGCGTCGTCGAGCGTGCCGGTAAGCTCGGCCGAGATCATGCCGCCGAAGCCGTGCATCTGCTTCTTGGCCAGCGCGTGCTGGGGATGGCTCACGAGCCCCGGATAGAGCACGCGCCGGATTTTGGGGTGGCGTTCGAGCCACGCGGCGATTTTCAGCGCCGAGGCGCAATGCCGTTCCATGCGCAGCGCCAGCGTCTTGAGCCCGCGCAGCGCCAGGAACGAATCGAAGGGCCCTTGGATGGCGCCGACGGCGTTCTGCAGAAATTTCAGTTTATCGCTGAGCTCGGCATTTGCGCCCACGATCGCCACGCCGCCGACCATGTCGGAATGGCCGTTGAGATATTTTGTCGTCGAGTGCACGACGAGATCAAAGCCAAGTTCGAGCGGGCGCTGGATGTAGGGCGTAGCGAACGTGTTGTCGGCGGCCGCCAAGATGCCGCGCTTTTTCGCAATCGCCGCCACACATTCCAGCTCGACGAGCTTGAGCAACGGGTTGGTCGGGGTTTCGATCCAAATGAGGCGGGTATCTTTTCCGATCGCCGCCTCGATTCCAGTGGCATCGGTGAGATCGTGATAGCTGACCTTGAGCCCCATCGAGCGCTTGCGCACGCGCTCGAACAGCCGCCGCGAGCCGCCATAGAGGTCGTCCACAGCAACAATATGGGAGCCCTGCTCGAGGCACTCGAGGGTGGTCGAGATCGCGGCCAAGCCCGAGGCGAAGGCGAATGCCGCGCTGCCTCCTTCGAGATCGGCGATGCAGCGTTCGAATGCCATGCGCGTCGGGTTCTTGGTGCGGGCGTAGTCGTAGCCCTTGTGCACTCCCGGGCTCTGCTGAAGGTAAGTCGAGGTGGTGTAGATCGGCATCATGACGGCGCCGGTCGTGGGATCCGGTTCTTGGCCGGCGTGGATGCAGCGCGTCGAGAAATCGAGCTGGTTTGTTTGTGCCATTCAAGCCTCGCAATCCCCGTCATCACCGGCGTAAGCAGACGATTCACTGATCAGTCATGCGCGGGCCTAGTGTATAGCCCATGCGCTTTGCGCAGGCGCGAGGGTCCCAGCATCAAATCGCAATCCGAAAATAATTGATGAGGTCGAGGCGCGTGGCCACGCCAAGAAATTGATCGCCGTCCATCACAATGGCGACGTAGTCCTTGCGGAACAGCGGCAAAAGATCGGCGATCGGCGCATCGGCGGAAATCGTCTCGAGCCGTGTCACCATCACCTGCTTGACCGGGCGCGCAAAGGCCGCGTTGGGATCGTCGCGCGCGGTGATGAGCGCGGCCAACACGTCGCTCTCGTCGACCAGGCCGACGACGTGCCCGCTCTCGTCGATGACCGGAACGTGCGAGACGTCGGCCGAGCGCATGCGTGCGAAGACGGTGCGTAGATTATCGTCGGGCCGGACAACCACCGCAGTGCCCTCGCTGTAGCGGCTGACGACGACGTCGCGCACAGTGCCGTGCCGGTCGGGATGGCTCCAGCCTTCCTGGGCAAGGAAGATGGGGTTAAAAACTTTGGACAGATACTTGGCCCCGGAATCGCAGACGAGGCTCACGACCCGCTTCGGCGCCGCCTGCGCGCGGCAATAGCGCAGCGCCGCGGCCAGGAGCGTCCCGGAGGAAGAGCCGGCAAGCACGCCTTCGGCGCGCAACAGGTCGCGCGCGCAGGCAAAGCTTTCGGCATCGGGAATCGCAAATGCGTGGGATAGAAGATCGAGATCGGCATTCGGCGGCACGAAATCTTCGCCGATACCCTCGACTGCCCAGCTTCCGGCTTGCCCCATCCGCCCTGTCTCGACGTAAGGCGCGAGCACGGAGCCTTCCGGATCGGCAAGAATCATCGCGGTCTTCGGCGAGGCGTCGCGCATGAAGCGGCCGATGCCGGTCAGGGTTCCGCCCGAGCCGACGCCGACCACGATGGCGTCGACGTCGCCATCCATCTGGCGCAGGATCTCCGGGCCGGTCGTCGTCTCATGCGCCTGCGGATTGGCCGGATTGGCGAACTGGTTGACGAAGAAAGCACCGGGTGTGCGGCGCGCGATTGTTTCAGCGAGATCCTGATAGTAATCGGGATGGCCTTTGCCCACGTCCGAGCGCGTGGTGACCACCTCGGCGCCCATCGCCTTGGCGTGCAACACCTTCTCGCGCGCCATTTTGTCGGGAACGACGAGCAGCGTACGATATCCCTTGCGTCCGCCTACTAGCGCGAGTCCGAGCCCCGTATTTCCGGCGGTGGCTTCGACGATCGTTCCGCCGGATTTGAGGCGGCCATCGGCTTCCGCCGCTTCGATCATGGTGCGGGCTGGACGGTCCTTGAGCGAGCCCGAAGGATTCGCGCTCTCGAGCTTGAGAAACAATCGGCACGCGCCGCGATCGATGCGCGTGACCTCGACGAGAGGCGTGTTGCCGATGAGATCGAGGACCGATGCCATGATGATGCGGGCCGTCGCGCCGCTTAGCCTTCCATCCATTCGACGAGCGCGCTGTTCACCGCGTCGGGCTGCTCCATAGTGGAAAGGTGTCCGCACTCTGGGATGACGACGAGCCGCGATCCGGCGACCCCCGCGGCAATTTCCTCCGACAGCGCAGGCGGCGTCAGTTCATCGCCATCGCCAACGAGCACGAGCGTCGGGCATTTGATCGATGGCAACAGCGGCCGCGCATCCGGCCGCGTCATGATGGCCTGCTGCTGGCGCAAGAACACCTCTGCTCCGGTCTCCTCCGCCATGCGGCGCACGCGCGCGCGCAGCGCCTCGTCGCCCTGGCGGCTGCGATGCACGAACCAAGGAAACTGCAGCGCCGGAACCTCGGCGAATCGGCCGCTTTCGGCGAGCGCGATCTGCGGCTTGCGTCGCTCGCTTTGCGCCGAGGTTTCCGGCCGCGCCGAGCTATCGAGCAGCGCAAGCTTTTGCACGCGCTCGGGCGCGAGCCGCACGATGGTCAAAGCGAGATAGCCGCCCATCGAGAGACCCGCGAGCGCAAACCGCGGCGGCGCGACGGCGAGGATCTGCGCCGCGATCAAATCCATGCTGCTCGCGCGCGTATGGTCGGCGACCTGCACCGGTCCGAATCGCCACAGCGCCGGGATCTGCTCGGCATAAAGCCGCGCAGAGCAGTTGAGGCCGGGGATGAGCAGGACGGGCAGCGGTTTGGCCATAAGCGCCCTCTGAACCGAAAAAAATTAAGCCACAATTCGACTTATTGCATTGCAGCAGGATTGACTTTGGGGCCCGAATGACTATGTTCCGCGCAATCGGTTCGACCGTACCACGCGACCGTCCGTCTCCGCGCAACTTTAGTCGTTGTTCCGTCATCCGGCGCGGCTAGGCTCCGGACGGTCCCAACTCGAGGTTGCATGTCCTTCTCACAGCTCGGCTTGTCCGACAAAGTTCTCGCCGCGGTCGACGCGGCCGGCTACACCACTCCCACTCCAATCCAACAACAAGCCATACCGCACGTGCTCGCAAGGCGCGACGTGCTCGGCATCGCGCAAACCGGCACCGGCAAGACTGCGGCGTTCACGCTACCGATGCTCACGCGACTCGAGCATGGCCGCGCACGCGCTCGAATGCCGCGCACGCTGATTCTCGAGCCGACGCGCGAGCTCGCCGCGCAGGTTCAGGAAAGTTTCGAAAGATACGGGGCCGGCCAGAAGCTCAATGTCGCGCTGGTGATCGGCGGAGTTTCGTTCGACGACCAAGACTCAAAGCTAACCCGCGGCGTCGATGTTCTCATCGCCACCCCCGGCCGCCTGCTCGACCATTTCGAGCGCGGGCGGCTGTTGCTCACCGGGGTCGAGCTCTTGGTGATCGATGAAGCCGACCGGATGCTGGATATGGGGTTCATCCCCGACATCGAGCGCATCTGCAAGCTCGTTCCGTTCACGCGCCAGACGCTGTTCTTCACTGCCACCATGCCGCCGGAGATTCGGCGCATCACGGAGCAGTTCCTGCACAACCCGGTGAAGGTGGAGGTTTCGCCGCCGGCCACCACGGTCGCCACGACCACGCAATTGTTGGTCAAGACCGGCCGCGAACCGCACGACAAGCGCGATACGCTGCGCCGTTTGATTCGCTCGGCCGAAGGCTTGACCAACGCGATCATCTTCTGCAACCGCAGACGCGAGGTCGCGGCGCTGCATCGTTCGCTGTTGCGTCACCGCTTTTCCGCAATCGCGCTACACGGCGACATGGACCAGTCGGCGCGCACCGCAGCGCTCGATCAATTCCGCAAGAACGAAGTGACATTGCTGGTCGCCTCTGACGTCGCCGCGCGCGGTCTCGACATTCCCGCAGTCAGCCACATTTTCAATTTCGACGTTCCGCACCATGCCGAGGATTATGTGCACCGTATCGGCCGCACGGGGCGCGCGGGGCGAAGCGGCACCGCGATCACCATCGTCGCGCCCGCCGACGGCAAGAGCNNNNTGGATGGGCGAGCCGCCGCAGGCATCCGAGAATGTGGAAACGAGCGAGCACCGCAAGGAGCGACCAGGTCGCGGCCAGCGTCGCGCGCATCAACACGAGCATTCCGCCCGACGCGAGCGCACGCCCGCGCCCGTGACCCGCCTCGACGAGGTGCGGCCCCGGCGCGCTGTAAAAGCCGCGTCACGAACTACCCCTGGCGACGACAATGGGCATCTGCCCGCCTTCCTGCTGCGACCGGGGCGGGTGAAGGCGTAATACGCGGCGCGCGAGCGCGCCACGACCAATTTCCGAGCTCTACCGCTCATTTCGATGCAACCGCGAATCCAAACGATCTCGCGGTCGGGGAGTTGGCTACCCGCTTTTCGCCAGGACGAACGAGAGACGGGAGGGAGGGACGAGAGCCTGACTACTGCGCCTGTGCCGCAGGCTTGAGCTTGACCGACTCGCCGCAGCCGCAGGCTGAAGTCTGATTCGGATTGTTGAAGACGAATTGGGCGGAGAGCTTGTCACTCTTGTAGTCCATCTCAGTGCCGATCAAGAACAGCACAGCTTTGGGATCGATCAGCACGCATACACCCTTGTCCTCGACCACCTCGTCCGCCGCCTCGATGCGCTCGGCGTATTCCATGGTGTAGGCCATGCCCGCGCAGCCGCCGTTCTTGACGCCGACGCGCACGCCGACGATCGGCTGTTCCGCGTTCGCCATCACGAATTTGATGCGCTCGGCGGCGGCATCGGTGAGGCGGATCGCCTGGACTCTCGCGCGGGGTGCGGCCATTTCACCTCTCCTGTTCCGCCGCTCCAAAGGCCGGAGGCGGAATCTGGTATGCCATTAAAATAACAACGAATTTGTCGTTGTGAAGGCCCGGGCGAGCAACGATGTGGGGGATCGCCACAACATGCTAGTACGTCGCCCATAGTCCTGGTGTCGCAAGCTCGAGCAGATGTCCGTCGGGATCGCGGAAATAGATGCTGTGCCCGCCGCGCGACCAAGTGGTGCGGCCTTCGATGGCGATGCCTTGTTCGCGCAGCCGCTCCTCCCATTGCGGCAATTCATCAGCGGCAATGGCGAAGGCCATGTGCAGCGGTCCGTGGCCGTCGTGCGGGGGAATCGTGCCGCCCGGCATGCGCACCGTCTCGAGCGTGGCGCCGCGGCGAAACAGCAGCAATACGCTTTGCCCGCCGACGTCGTAGGCGCGAAACCGCGCGTCGCTGGTCAATTGCGTAAGGCTCAGCACGTGCTCGTAAAACCGCGCCGCACGGTCGAGATCGTCGACGTAGAGACAGGTCTCGATCACGCGGTCCAGCTTCACGCCTCACCACATATTGAGCATGGTCCGCGCTTCGTCCGACATGCGGCTCGGATCCCAGGGCGGATCCCATACGATATTGACCTTCACCTCGCCCACGCCCGGGACGCTCGCCACCGCGTTCTCCACCATGGTCGGCAGCTCTTGCGCGGAGGGACAATTGGGCGTGGTGAGCGTCATCTCGATGGCCACGGCGCGATCGTCGCCGATGTCGATCTTGTAGATGAGGCCAAGCTCGTAGATGTCGGACGGAATTTCCGGGTCGTACACGGTCTTGAGCGCCGCGATGATATCGTCGGTCAGCCGCGCCAATTCGCCTTGCGGCAGCATCGACGACGCCGCGGCTTCGCCGCCAGCGGGGGCCAGCGGGACCTCGGCCGGTCGATTCGAGGCAGTCGCAGCGGGTTTGTGAGGATCGTCGCTCATGCGAAAAAACCCTGCGCCTTGATCAAAGCTTGCGCAAGCCCGTCGACCTCGGCGCGCGTGTTATAGAGCCCGAAGGACGCCCGACAAGTCGCGGTCACGCCGAAACGGGCGAGCAGCGGCATCACGCAATGGGTGCCGGCGCGCACCGCGACGCCGGCGCGGTCGATGATGGTCGCGACATCGTGGGGATGCGCGCCTTTGAGCTCGAAAGAGACGATCGGGCCCGTGCCGAAGATGCGCAGCGAATTGATCTCGCGCAGTCGCTCGTGGGCGTACTCGAGAAGAGACGCCTCGTGGGTGCGAATGCGCGCCTTACCGATCGAGTTGATGTAGTCGATTGCCGCTCCTAGCCCGATCGCCTGCACGATCGGCGGAGTGCCGGCTTCGAATTTGTGCGGCAGCTCGCCGTATGTGATGCGATCCTCGAACACTTCGCGGATCATCTCGCCGCCGCCATTGAACGGCGGCATGGCCTCGAGATGCGCGTGCTTGCCGTAGAGCACGCCGATCCCGGTCGGACCGTAGAGCTTGTGCCCGGTCACCGCGTAGAAATCGCACCCGATGTCCTGCACGTCGACGTCGAGGTGAACGGCGGCTTGCGCGCCGTCGAGCAGCACCGGAATCCCGCGCGCATGCGCGCGCCGCACGACTTCCTTCACCGGCACGAGCGTGCCGAGCATGTTCGACATATGGGTAATAGCGACCATCTTCGTGCGCGGCGAGAGCAGCTTTTCGAAGTCGTCGATGAGGAAATTGCCCTCGTCGTCGACCGGCGCCCATTTGATCACCGCGCCCTGCCGCTCGCGCAAGAAGTGCCACGGCACGACATTGGAATGGTGCTCCATGATGGAGAGCACGATCTCGTCGCCCGGCTTGATACGCTCGCGGCCGAAGGTATAGGCGACGAGATTGATGGCTTCTGTGGCGTTGCGCGTGAAGATGATCTCTTCCTTGCGCGCGGCATTGAGGAAGCCGCGCACCTTCTCGCGTGCGTCTTCGTAGGCTTCGGTCGCGGCGTTGGCCAGATAATGCAACCCGCGATGCACGTTCGCGTATTCAGCGGTGTAGGCGTGGCTCAGCCGGTCGAGCACCGGCTTGGGCTTTTGCGCCGAGGCGGCGTTGTCGAGATAAATGAGCGGCTTGCCATAAACCTGCATGGCGAGGATCGGAAAATCCGCGCGGATGCGCTCGACGTCATAGGCGCCATTCGTCACCGCAGCGTGCATGTCATCCTCGCGTGGCGACCCAGGCGACGACGTGATCGATCAGCGCGTCGCGCAGCCCCGCGTGCTCGATCCCCTCCACCGCTTCGCCGACGAAGGCCTGGATCAAAAGCGCCTCGGCCTCCTTCGGCGGAATGCCGCGCGCCTTGAGGTAGAACAACAGATCCTCGTCGAGCGCGCCCGAGGTCGCGCCGTGACCGCACTGCACGTCGTCGGCAAAAATTTCGAGCTCCGGCTTGTTGTCGGCCTCTGCCTTGTCCGAGAGCAGCAGCGCGTGGGTCGACATCTTGGCGTCGGTCTTCTGCGCGTGCGGCCGCACGGTGATCTTGCCCTGGAAGACGTTGCGGGCTTCCTCGTCGAGCACCGATTTGAACACCTCGCGGCTGGTGCAGTTCGCCACGGCGTGGTCCACGACCAACGTGGTGTCGGCGTGCTGTCGCCCCTTGAGTAGATTCGCGCCGCGGATGCTGGCGATGGTGCCTTCGCCGCCGAAATGCACGAAGGCCTGATTGCGCACCACGCCGCCGCCGGTCGTGAACAGGAACTCGTTGAAACGCGCATGCGCGCCGACGGCAGCCATCAGCGTGGACACGTGCATCGCTCCGGCGCCTTCGCCGGTGATCTTGACGTGATCGACGTGAGCGTCATCGCCGACCCTGAGCTCCAGCACCGCGTTCACTTGGTCCTCGCGCGCGTTCGAACCGACATGACTTTCGAGCAGCATTGCGCGCGCGCCGCTTTCGATGACGACGAGCGAGCGGACGAAAACCGCCGCCGGCGCGCTGCCGGCATTCACGAAGACGAGATGCAGCGGCTGCGCCAGCGCGGCGCCTTGCGCGACGTGGATCAGTGCGCCGTCGCCCATGAAGGCAGTGTTGAGCGCTACCGCAACGTCGTCCGTCGGAACGACATGGTTTAGACGAGTGAGAAGGTCGCGATTCCCGGCCGCCAACGCCTGCGCCATGGAGCCAACGGTGAGGCCGGGCTCGAGGCGAGCAAGATCCGAGAGTTCCGGCGCAAAAGCGCCGTCGACGAACACGATGCGGCGGGCGTCGATGGCGGCAAGTTGACCGAGCACGTCTCTGGCGCGAGCCTTGGCGGCCGCGTCGGGAACGCCCGCGAGCGGCTTCGCCTCCCGCATGAGTGCGCGCAAGTCAGTGTATTTCCACTCTTCGACCCGCCGATGGGGCAAGCCTTCGGCTTCGAAACGGCGGAACGCGTCTTCGCGCAGCGTGCCGATGGCCGCGGCGCCCGGCAGCGCGGGCTTGGCGGCGGCAAAGTTCGTCGCCAGCGCGGTCTCTGCCGCAGTCTTGATCGGACGCACCTCGGCGTTCATCGCAAGCTTCACGCCATCTCTTCTTGATATTGAGCGTAGCCGGTCGCTTCGAGGTCGAGCGCCAGCTCCTTGTCGCCGGTTTTCACGATGCGGCCGCGCGCGCGAGAGCACGTGCACCACGTCCGGCACGATGTAGTTGAGCAGGCGCTGGTAGTGCGTGATCACCACGAACCCGCGCTTGGGCGAGCGCAGGGCATTGACGCCGTCCGCGACGGTTTTGAGCGCGTCGATATCGAGGCCGGAATCCGTCTCGTCGAGCACGCACAGCCGCGGTTGCAACAGCGCCATCTGCAGGATCTCGTTGCGCTTCTTCTCGCCGCCGGAGAACCCGACATTGACGCCGCGCCGCAGCATCTCCTGTTCGATGCCGAGCTTGCCAGCGACCGCGCGCACGTGCTTGAGGAACTCGGGCGTAGAGATCTCGGCCTCGCCTCGCTTCTTGCGCTGCGCGTTGAGCGCGGTGCGAAGAAACGTCATGGTGGCGACGCCCGGGATTTCGAACGGATACTGGAAGGCAAGGAAGAGACCGCGAGCGGCGCGTTCGTCGGGCGGCAGCGCAAGAATGTCCTCGCCGTCGAGTAGTACCTCTCCTTGCGTAACGACATACTCCTCCTTCCCGGCGAGCACGTGGCGAGCGTCGACTTGCCGGAGCCGTTCGGGCCCATGATGGCGTGCACCGAGCCGGCCTCGACCTCAAGATCGAGCCCATTGAGAATTTTCTTGCCGTCGACTTCGACGTGCAGATTCTTCACTTCCAGCAGACTCATTTTTATCCCACGCTGCCTTCCAGGCTGATCGAGATCAGCTTCTGCGCCTCGACGGCGAATTCCATCGGCAGCTGCTGCAGCACGTCCTTGACGAAGCCATTGACCACCAGCGCCACCGCCTCCTCCTCCGAAAGGCCGCGTTGCTGGCAATAGAACAGCGTGTCCTCGGAGATCTTCGAGGTGGTCGCCTCGTGCTCGAACACGGCTGAAGAATTCTTCGCCTCGATATAGGGCACCGTATGAGCGCCGCACTTGTCGCCGATCAGGAGCGAGTCGCAATTGGTGAAATTGCGCGCGCCTTTCGCCCGGGGATGCGCCATCACCAGCCCGCGGTAGGTATTGTTGGAGTGCCCCGCTGCGATTCCTTTGGAGATGATCCGGCTCGTGG
>VAZQ01000370.1:16899-17398 GCA_005883115.1 Alphaproteobacteria bacterium
GTGGTGTTCTTGCCGAGATGCAGCATCTTGGTGCCGGAATCGACCTGCTGGTGACCATTGGAAATCGCGATCGAGTAGAACTCACCGCGCGCATTGTCCCCACGCAGGATGCAACTCGGATATTTCCAGGTGATGGCGGAGCCAGTCTCGAGCTGGGTCCAGGAAATCTTCGAGTTCTTGCCGCGGCAGTCGCCGCGCTTGGTCACGAAATTGTAGACGCCGCCGCGCCCGCTGGCGTCGCCCGGGTACCAGTTCTGGATGGTCGAATACTTGATCTCGGCGTCCTCGAGCGCGATGAGCTCGACCACCGCGGCATGGAGCTGGTTCTCGTCCCGCATCGGCGCGGTGCAGCCTTCGAGGTAGCTCACATAAGACCCCTTGTCGGCGATGATGAGCGTGCGTTCGAACTGGCCGGTGTTGCGCTCGTTGATGCGGAAATAGGTGGACAGCTCCATCGGGCAGCGCACGCCCGGCGGCACGTAAACGAACGAACCATCCG
>VAZQ01000370.1:17412-17975 GCA_005883115.1 Alphaproteobacteria bacterium
GAGCCGTCCGAGAACACCGCCGAGTTGAGCGTGGCGAAGAAGTTGTCGGAGATCGGTACCACCGTGCCGAGATATTTCTTCACCAAGTCGGGGTGCTTCTGCAGCGCCTGCGAAATCGGCATGAATAGCACGCCGGCCTTGGCAAGTTCCTCCTGGAAGGTGGTCGCCACCGAGACCGAGTCGAACACCGCATCGACGGCGACGCGGCCGTAGCCGTTTCCGCCTTCTTCGCCCTCGGGTTTGGCCACGCCCTCCAACACCGCCACCTCGCGCAGCGGAATACCGAGCTTCTCGTAGGTCTTGAGGATCTCGGGGTCGATCTCGTCGAGCGACTTCGGCCCTTCCTTCTTCTTGGGGGCGGAGTAGTAGTAGAGGTTCTGGTAGTCGATCGGGGCATGGCTCACGCGCGCCCAGCGCGGCTCGCGCATGGTGAGCCAACGGCGATAGGCATCGAGCCGCCACGCGAGCATCCACTCGGGCTCGTTCTTCTTGGCCGAAATGAAGCGGACGATGTCCTCGGAAAGCCCCTTGGGGGCCTTGTCGGATTCGATGTCCGTGACGAA
>VAZQ01000370.1:18035-21889 GCA_005883115.1 Alphaproteobacteria bacterium
ACGGCCGGCATTCTTCCCTCCGCTGCGGTTTCAAGGACCGCGGGTTGGATCAGTCGGTTATGGTCGTTTGCTTTCCGGGTTAGCTCGACCCTTTTGTTTCAGGCGGCCATGCCCTCTGACTGTCTAAGTAATGATCCGGACACCTTAATCCAAGCTTCAATAAAGCGCTCGATCTCGGATTCGGTGGTGCTCGGACCCAGACTCACGCGCACGGCTGCGCTCGCGAGTTGCGGTGGAACTCCCATAGCGGCGAGCACGTGCGAGGGCTGGACCTTGCCGGAGGAGCAGGCCGCGCCCGCGGATACTGCAACCCCGGCAAGATCAAAGGCAATGACGGCGGTTTCAGCCTTCATTCCCGCCACCGCGAACAGCGTTGTGTTGGGCAGCCGCTCGGACTGGGCGCCGAAAATGACCATTTCGGGCGAAGCGGCTTTGAGTCGCGCTTCGAGCCGCTCGCGCAGCGCCGCCATGCGCGTGCGCTCGCTCGCAAGGTCGGCGCGAGCCGCCGCTGCCGCGGCCCCAAACCCCGCGATTGCCGCCACATTCTCCGTGCCGCCGCGCAGGCCGTGCTCCTGGCCGCCGCCCTTGACGAGCGGATCGAGCGCGACCGCACTGCGCCCAACCAGCGCGCCTACCCCCTTGGGCGCGCCGATCTTGTGCCCGGACAGGGTGAGGAAATCAGCGCCGAGCGCATTGATATCACAAGGAATTCGACCCGCGGCCTGGACCGCATCGACGTGCAGGGTGCCACCTGCCGCGTGGATCAGGCTCGCGGCTTGCGACACCGGCTGGACGACACCGGTCTCGTTGTTGGCGAGCATGAGCGACACCAGCGCCCGGCTTCTGAGCGCAGCCATCCGCGCCTCGAGCGCATCAAGGTCGACTTCACCGCGGCCGGTCACCGGCAGGCGCTCCACGCTTTCTGCCGCAAAGCGCCCCCCGGCGAGCACCGACGGGTGCTCGATTGCCGAAACCAAAAGCCGGGCGCACGCGGCCGTCGGCATGAGCGCCGACATGTTCGCCTCGGTTCCGCCCGAGGTGAACACGACGTTGCGCGGCGCGGCTCCAACGAGTGCGGCCACCTGTTCCCGCGCCTGCTCGATCAGATGGCGTGCGGCGCGGCCCTCGCCATGGACCGAGGACGGGTTACCGACGAGGTCGAGCGCGGCAAGCGCCGCGGCGCGCGCCTCTTTGCGCAGTGGCGCGGTTGCGTTCCAATCGAGGTAGATGCGCTCGTTCATAGCCTTCGGTCGGGTGCGATGAGGTGGCGCCAAGCTTCAGGCGCGTCAACGCGCTGCGAAACCCTTGCTTTTTGCCCCCGCACCCGTGCTAGAAAGCGCCCGCCGCGAGCGCCGGTTGGCGTCGGCGACAGCCGCTTGCGAAAATCTGAAATGGTTCTAGATACTTAAGTGTGCTCGCCGCAGCCGTCAAGCGCGCTCTGAGGGAGCCGCCGCGAGTCGCGATCAACCACCCAATCGAGGTCGTTCATGCCCGAGGTCATCTTCACCGGCGCGGCCGGGCGCATTGAGGGTCGCTATCACCCGGCACGACAGCGCAACGCCCCGATCGGCATCGTGCTGCATCCGCATCCCCAATTCGGGGGCACGATGAACCATCAGATTGTCTACCAGGTGTACTACGCGTTCGTGCACCGGAACTTTTCCGTGCTGCGCTTCAACTTCCGCGGGGTGGGGCGCAGCCAAGGTTCATTCGATCACGGCCAAGGCGAGTTGTCGGATGCGGCTTCGGCGCTCGACTGGGCACAGTCGATCAACCCAGAGGCGAGGAGCTGCTGGATTGCCGGCTTCTCCTTCGGCGCCTGGATTGGGATGCAACTGCTCATGCGCCGGCCTGAGATCGAGGGCTTTATCTCGATCGCGCCGCCCGCCAATCTCTACGATTTTTCGTTCCTCGCGCCGTGCCCATCCTCCGGCATGATCGTGCATGGCGATAAGGATGCGGTGGTGCCGCACAGGGACGTCTGCGGCCTCGTCGAGAAACTCAAGACGCAGAAGGGCATCGTGATCGAGCAGAAGGTGATCCCGGGCGCTAATCATTTCTTCGACGGCAAGGTCGATACGCTGATGCAGGCAATCAGCGGCTATCTCGACAAGCGGCTCAAGACCGAGCGCAAGCCGAGCGCCGCTTGAGATCATCTTCATCCCCGTAAAGTCTGCGCTCGCCCGCGATGGCGCGCCGGATGTCATTACTTGCAGTTCTTCTCATCGTTGGCATCGCAGCCGCCGGGTATGGCGCGATGCACTACATGACCTCCATGCCCGGCAAACCCCATATTGGGGCGCTGCCGCCGCTCACGCCGGAAGAAGCAACGCTCGCCCAATCGCTCAAGCGCCATATCGCGACGATTGCCGCGCGCGAACACAATCTCGCCCACTACGACGAACTCGAGAAGGTCGCCCGCTACATCGAGGCGACGCTCGCTTCCTTCGGCTACACCATCGGCCGGCAGGAATTTCTGGCCGCGGGCAAAATGGTGCGCAATATCGAGGTCACCGTCGAACCGGGGACGCAAAACTCCGACCCCCGGGTGATCGTGGTCGGCGCCCACTACGACAGCGTGTCAGGCTCGCCCGGCGCCAACGACAATGCGAGTGGCGCAGCCGCGGTCATCGAGCTCGCGCGGCTCGCACGCGATCTCGACGCTGTCGGCGCCAAGCGCATCCGCTTTGCATTATTTGTCAACGAGGAACCGCCCTATTTCCGGACCGAGGCGATGGGCAGCCTGCAATATGCGCGGGCACTTGCCAGACGCAATGAGCGGGTCATCGCGATGTATTCGCTCGAGACCATCGGCTTTTACTCGAGCGCGCCGGGAAGCCAGATTTATCCGGCACCGTTTGGCCTGATGTTTCCCGATCGCGGCGACTTCGTTGCATTCGTCGGCATGCTGGGCTCGCGCGCGCTTGTGCGCAAGACGATCCGGTCGTTCCGCTCCCACACCGCCTTCCCGAGCATCGGCGGCGTGGCGCCAGGTTTCGTGCCCGGCATCGGTTGGTCGGATCATTGGGCCTTCGCGGAGCACGGATTCGAGGCCGTGATGATTACCGATACGGCGCCGTTCCGTTATCCGCATTATCATCGGCCGAGCGACACGCCCGATAAGATCGACGCGGAGAAGGTGGCGCGTGTGGTCAAAGGGATTGAGCGCGTGATCCGCGACTTGAGTAAATGAGCGTTTTTCAAAGTACGTCCCTGCTAAACACTTCCGCCGTCATCGCCGGGCCTTGACCCGGCGATCCATCTATTTTCTAAAAAGGCGCATCTTTGCGAAGAAGATGGATGCGCGGGTCATAAGCGCGTTCACGCGCGTCTTCGACGCGCTTCTGCCCGCGCATGACCACTTGGGGAGCAACTGAAACCGCCACCTATGGGCGCGCCACAATGCCGCCGGTCAGCGGCCGCGGCACGCCGGTCGTAGTCGGATAGGTGAGCGGCAAACCTTTGAGCGTGCGCACCGCGAGATAGGCGAACGCCTGCGCCTCGAGCGCATCGGCCGACCAGCCGACAGCGCCGGCGGTCTCGACTGGCGCCGGCGCGAGGCGCTCTGCCAACATTCGCATCAGGGTGGGATTGCGCGTGCCGCCGCCGGCGACGATCCATCGCGCCGGCGGCCGCGGCAACATGGTGATGGCGCGAGCGACCGCAGCGGCGGTGATTGCTGTGAGCGTCGCAGCGCCATCCTGCGTGCTCTTGCTCGTAAGCCGGCCCTCCTCCACCACCCAGTGACGAAAGGCGTTGCGATCCAGCGATTTGGGTGGCGGCTTGGCAAAGAATGGATGCGCCAGCACGCGCTCGACCGCGGCCTCGTCGACCGTGCCGGCGGCCGCGGTACG
>VAZQ01000370.1:21977-23631 GCA_005883115.1 Alphaproteobacteria bacterium
TCAGCGCGTTGCCTGGCCCGGTGTCGCAAGCGACGAGCTCGGCGCCGCCGTTGATGAAGGTGATGTTGGCGACGCCGCCCAGATTGAGCACGCCGACGGGATGCGCGCGCTTGAGCAGCCGCAGCATGGCGCGGTGAAATACCGGCACCATCGGCGCGCCGTGCCCTCCGGCGGCGACGTCAGCGGCGCGAAAGTCATAGACCACGGAAATGCCGAGCCTGCCGGCGAGCGCGGCGCCGTTGCCGAGCTGGATGGTGAGGCCGCGATCGGGACGGTGCAGGACGGTCTGGCCGTGGAAGCCCACCACCGCGACCTCGCTCGGCGCCATCCCGTTGGCTGCGAGAAACGCCTCTACGGCCTCGGCGTGCATGTCGGTCACCAACTCCTCGGCCTCGGGTAGCATCGCCGGGCGTGCGTTGCGGTCGGTGAGATGGACGGCGACCGCGATCGCGCGCCGCACGACCTCGCGTTCCTGATCGTTGTAGGGGCGATAGCCGGTCGGACCGAGCCGGCCGATCGTCTCGCCGTCGGTTTCGATGAGAGCGACGTCCACCCCATCATAGGAGGTGCCGCTCATCAAACCGATCGCAACAGCGCGCGCCATCGAGGCGTCCTTGGTTTCAATCCCGCGCTGGACCTGTTACACCACCGGCCGCAAACAGGCGATTAAAGAGGCGAGGCGGCATGAGCGCCTACAAGTCCGATTTCCTGCGCGTCCTCGCGGAACGCGGATTCATCCACCAGGTTTCGGACGCCGAGGGCCTCGATGCCAAGGCGGCCGCGGGCCCCGTCACCGCCTATGTCGGCTTCGACGCCACCGCGCCGAGCCTCCACATCGGCAACCTGCTCACGATCATGATGTTGCGATGGCTGCAGAAGACCGGCCATCGCCCGATCGCGCTGATGGGCGGCGGTACCAGCAAGATCGGCGATCCATCGGGCAAGGACGCAAGCCGCACGCTGCTGACAGGCGCGCAGATCGAGGCCAACATCGCCTCGATCCGCACGGTATTTTCGCGCTTTCTCGATTTTGACGCCGGCGCCATCCTGGCGGACAACGCCGAGTGGCTCGATCAGCTGCAGTACATCGCCTTCCTGCGCGATGTCGGGCGGCATTTCACCATCAACAAGATGCTCACATTCGATTCGGTGAAGCTTCGGCTCGAGCGCGAGCAGCCGCTGACCTTTCTCGAGTTCAATTACATGATCCTGCAAGCCTACGATTTCGTGGAGCTCTACAAACGCCACGGCTGCATTCTGCAGATGGGCGGATCCGACCAGTGGGGCAACATTGTCAACGGCATCGACCTCGGCCGCAGGCTGCTCAACGCTCAGCTGTTTGCGCTGACAACGCCGCTGCTGACGACATCGTCTGGAGCCAAGATGGGCAAGACCGAAACCGGCGCGGTTTGGCTCAACCCCGACGCAATGACCCCGTATGATTACTGGCAGTTCTGGCGCAACTGCGAAGACGGCGACGTCGGCCGCCTGCTCAAGCTGTTCACCGAACTGCCGCTCGATGAGATCGGACGTCTCGCTCGGCTCAAGGGGCAAGAGCTCAACGAGGCGAAAAAGGTTTTGGCGACCGAGGCGACCGCCCTCTTGCATGGCCGTGCAAGAGGGCGGTCGCCTCGGTCGCCAAAACCTTTTTCGC
>VAZQ01000371.1 GCA_005883115.1 Alphaproteobacteria bacterium
CGTCGCCGCCATGACGTAGATCTGTTGCTTGCCACCGCGATCGGACTCGAAGCTGATGCGCGTCCCGTCCGGAGAATAGGAGGGCGCGGTGTCAATGACCTGCGTGTCGGTCAAGCGCGTTGTCGCTTTCGAGCGCAGGTCCATGACGAATAGGTTGGAACTGCCGCCGCGCTGCAGACTGAATATCACGCGCTGACCGTCCGGCGAGAAACGCGGACTGAATGTCATGCCGGGAAAGTTGCTGACGATCTCGCGCTGCCCGGTCTCGATGTTCATGAGATAGACCTTGGGATCGCCCTCCCGATAGGACATATAAGTGATGGTATCGGCTGACGACGAGAAGCGCGGCGTGAGCACCAGGTCGTCCCCGCGCGTGAGATAGCGCACATTCGCGCCATCCTGATCCATCAATGCGAGCCGCTTTATTCGCCGCTCCTTCGGACCCGATTCGTCGACGAAGACAATTCGTGTGTCAAAATACCCCTTATCGCCGGTGATGCGCTCGTAGATCGCATCGGAAATGATGTGTGCAATGCGCCGCCAATTGTCCGCGGTAGTGTTGTATTGCTCGCCGCGCAGCTGCTGCCCCGCGAACACGTCCCACAACCTGAACTCGGCCTTGAGGCGCCCCTCTGATTGCGTGACACGGCCAGTCACCAGCGCCTGAGCATTGATCTGCCGCCAATCGCCAAACCGCGGCAGTGTGTCGATGGCGACGATTTTCTCGATATGGGCGGCCTGGTCGATCGGGGCGAACAAACCGGAGCGGCGCAGGTTCGACGCGATGATCTGGCTTACATTGCGCCCACCCGCGGGGTCCGGCAGCCCGACCGCGACGAAATCCGGGATCGCAATCGGCACCGGTTGGACGTTGCCTTGGGTGACGTCGAGCTTCAGCACCGCCACTGCCGGGCGGGGCAAAAACGTTGCCACCGCTCCCGCCACTCCTCCCAACATGATCAGCCTGCGGCGGCTCATGGAGCTTGTCGTCGAGGCGGCGCCGACGGCCTGGCGGCCGGCTTGGGCACCAGCAGCGACAGCTAGCCGCGGATCATGTCGCGGGGGTCGAACGTGATCTCGACGTCTTTCCATTGCTCGTAATGCTCGGGCTTGAGCATGTCGTAGGGCTGCCCTCGAAACAGCGCGCGAATGGCGCTGTCGCGGGCAGCCATGAACAGCGGGCTCTTTCCACTGGTCAGCACTATCGGTGGAGCGGCCAGCCTCCCGTCGGGCTTGAGCTTGATTCTGATCAGCACGACGAGCTCCTGCGGATCCTTTGCGCCGGCGGGCACCGTCCACAGCTGCGCGAGGCGTGCGCGTAAAGCGTCAAGCTCGCTCAGTGACAGCTGCGCCGCGGCGCCATTCGACAAGCCGAGCGAAGGAGCGTTGTTGAGGGTCTCGCCGGCGGCTGCGAGCCGCGCCGAGTCTCGCTTGTCGAGCAGCGCCGCCACCTGTTTGGGATCGAACTTGGGCGCTGGTGGGGCGGGTTTCTTGGGCGGGGTTGGCGGCTTGGCGTCGGCCTTCTTTGGCTCGGGCTTCTTGGCCTCGTCCTTCGCCAGCGCGTCCGCGATTGGATCAGGCGGCGCCTCGGCTTGCTTTTTGTCCGATTCCGGTTCGGCCGGCTTGGATTCAGGGGCCGGCGGCGGCTCGCGCGCGGCTTTTACTTCCCTCTTTTCCACCACTTTCGCGGTGGGATCCTCGATCGGCTTTGCCTCTGCGACCTTTTCGACCAGGGGTTTTGCCGTATCGGCTTTCGGTGCGCTCTGCGTGCCAGCAGTAATTTTGGAGAACTCGGACGCGGTCACCAGGTCGACCGGCAGACCCTCGTTCGAGACCGGGAGCGGCTTCGCTGCAAGCGACCACACGCTCCACAGCAATACGGCGGCATGCCCGATCGCCGATATGGTGTACGCCGTCCTCATGCCCTCCAGTCACGCATCAACGCGCAGAGGCCTGCTGCTCGCTCTCAGTCACCAGAGCCACGCGATGGAAGCCGCCGGCTGATATCCGTCCCATCACCTTCATCACGGTGCCGTAGTCGATCTGCCGATCGCCGCGCACGAAGATGCGCTCCTCCGCCCCCCGGCGAGCCTCAGTGATGGCCTTGAGCTTTGGGACCAATTCCTCCGCCGCAATTTCGGTATTTTGGAGGTAAACCTGCCCGTTCGCGTTGACCGAAACCGTCAGCGGCTCTTTGTCCTGATCGAGCGTCTTGGCCTGGGTCTGTGGCAGGTCAAGCGGCACCCCCACCGTCAGAAGCGGGGCCGAGACCATGAAGATGATGAGCAGGACCAACATGACGTCGACCATCGGCGTCACATTGATCTCGGCCATGACCGGGCGACGGCGATGCCGCCTGCCGGCGAGCGCGGCAGTGCCGCCGTTCATCGCCATTTGCGTCCCCCTATCCCCGTTCGTCGATCTGCCGCGACAAGATCGCGGAGAATTCGTCGGCGAACCCCTGCAGGCGCTGGGCCTGCTTATTCACGTCCGAGACGAACTTGTTATAGAAAATCGTCGCGGGTATGGCGGCGATGAGGCCGATTGCGGTCGCAAAGAGGGCCTCGGCGATGCCGGGGGCGACTACGGCCAGCGAGGTCGACTGCTGGCCCGCAATGGCCCGAAAGCTCGTCATGATGCCCCAAACGGTTCCGAACAAGCCGACAAAGGGCCCAGCCGAGCCAACCGTCGCCAGCACCAAGAGATGCCGCTCCAGGCGGCCAATTTCGCGCTGGATCGTGACCTCCATTACTTTTTCGATGCGCATTTGCAGCCCGGCAAAGGAGCGCGGCTGACCCTCGATGCTGCGCTTCCATTCGCGCATGGCCGCCACGAACAGCGCTGCCATCGAATGGCTCGGACGCGAGGCGAGCGCCCGGTAGAGTTCCTCCAAGGACTGACCGGACCAGAACGCCTGCTCGAAGCTATCCATCGCGCGTCGGGTGCGCGAATAAAGGAAGAGCTTCTCGATCGCGATCGCCCAGACCATTACCGATGCGACGAGCAGCCCGACCATCACCAGTTTGACTATCAGATCGGCATTCTGGAAGAGATCCCAGATTGAAAGCGGCGCGGCGGACGGCATGGCATCTCCTTCCCGCTGTCCACGTCTTTCGCTGTCCCGCGAAAGGTGACCAAACTAGGGCGCAGGATGCGCCATTGCGAAGTTAGCTGGCGCCGATTGCATTAACGAGCGGTTACCGGGCGCGACGGCAGCCTATGCGAGCGCCGCACGCTCGCGATCGCTATTGTACACGTGCCAAGGCGCAGTCGCGCGGCCGCTCAGCGGCCAGCACGCTCCTGATCGGCGCGCATGGCGGTACGCAGCGGCTTGGGGATGGGCCGCGCGCGTCCGTTGCAAACGAACGCAACCCGCACATGCGCCTCGACGAGGAGTTCATCCCTTCGCAGGATGCGCTGCTGCAGTACGATCGACGCGCCCTTGACGTCCTGCGGCCCAGTCACCACCACCAACACGTCGTCCATCCGTGCGGGTTTGAGGAACTCGATTTGCATCGACCGTACGACGAAGGCAAAGCCCGGCGTCTGCGCGCTCGCCTCTTCGAATAGGGCGCGATGCTGCGCTCCAAGCAGGCGCAGATGGTTGGTGCGGCCTCGCTCCATGAAACGCAAGTAGTTGGCGTGGTAGACGATGCCGGAGAAATCGGTGTCCTCGTAATAGACGCGAACCGACATGACGTGACGCCCGTCCCGCAGCTCGCCATCGAGCGCGTTCATCGCTACGGCACGCGCCTGCGCATCGCCGCCTCCCAATGCTTACCATCGAATGCTTTTGGGGAAATTGCGGCAAGATCTATATCGTCGAGACAACGCACATTGACGTCGATTTTGTCCGGATCCGAGCGGGGCACGTAGAAAGGATGGATGCCGCAGTGCTTGCAAAACGTGTGCTTTGCGGTCCCGGTATTGAATTCGTAGGTCGTCAGCTCGTCCTTGCCGCTGAGAAGCGCGAAGCGTTCCGGCGGCACGATGAGATGCAGAATTCCTTTTTTGGTGCATATCGAGCAGTTGCAATCGGTCACGCGATCGAGGTCGGCGGTGACCCGGAATCGCACGCGGCCGCAGTGGCAGCCGCCCTCCATCGTCCTGAGCATGGTCGTCGCCCCTCAGACTATCTTGCCGCCGCGCTCTCGATCTAGTCTTCCGTTCCCTCGCTGAAGAAGCCGAATTGCGCGGGATCGCGCGCCGGCTCGGCAAGACCGAGATGGCGGAACGCGTGCGACGTCAGCAGCCGACCGCGCGGGGTGCGCTGGAGCAAACCGCGCTGGATCAGGAACGGCTCTATAATTTCCTCGATTGCGTCGCGCGGCTCCGACAGCGCCGCCGCTATGGTCTCGACTCCAACCGGCCCACCGCCGTAGTTCTGAGCAATCGTCGTGAGATAGCGTCGGTCCATGGCATCGAGCCCAGCAGCATCGACCTCGAGCTCGACCAGTGCACGGTCGGCCGTGCCACGGTCGATTGCGGTTGCGCCCGCGACCAACGCAAAGTCCCGCACCCGGCGCAGCAGCCGGCCGGCAATACGCGGCGTGCCGCGCGCCCTGCGGGCGATCTCGTTCGCACCATCGGCGGTCATGCCGATGCCGAGCACGCGCGCGCCGCGCTCGACGACCTCTTCGAGCTCGCGTTCGGAATAAAAATTGAGTCGCACTGGGATGCCGAAGCGGTCGCGCAAAGGATTGGTCAGCAGACCGGCGCGTGTAGTCGCCCCGATCAACGTAAACTTGGCGAGATCGATCTTGACCGAGCGCGCGGCGGGTCCCTCGCCGATGATGAGGTCGAGCTGGAAGTCCTCCATCGCCGGATAGAGAATCTCCTCCACCACCGGATTGAGCCGATGGATCTCGTCGATGAAAAGCACGTCGCGTTCTTCGAGATTCGTCAGCAGAGCCGCAAGATCGCCGGCCTTGGCGATCACCGGTCCTGACGTGGCGCGGAAATTCACGCCGAGCTCGCGCGCCACAATCTGAGCGAGGGTCGTCTTACCGAGGCCAGGCGGACCGACAAACAGTACGTGATCGAGCGGCTCGCGCCGCGCGCGCGCCGCCTCGATGAATACCGAGAGGTTCGAGCGCGCCTGCTGCTGCCCGATGAACTCGCGCAGCCGCTGCGGGCGTAGCGAGCCCTCAGTGGCATCGTCATCGCGGCGGTCGGCCATCACCAGCCGGCGGGAGGTCGGGTTCAAGGAAGCACCCTCACAGCGTGCGCTCGCGGCTATATTTGTTGGGCAGCAACTCGCCGATGCTGCAGACGGCGGGGCCGTTGGCGCCAGGCACGATCACGCGAGCGTTGCGATCATAATCCCAGATCAGCTCGCGGCAGCTCCCGCACGGCGACACTACGACGATGGCCTGATCGGCTTCGTCGGCATCTGGATGGCGCACTGCCACGATCGTCTCGATTCCAGTCTCACCCACGTCGGTCACCGCTCGGCCGAGGGCCACCGCTTCCGCGCAGACCGCCATGCGGCCCAGATACGCATCGAGATTGACCCCGGTATAAATGCGTCCATCGCGTGTGCGCAGGGCAGCGCCGACCTCCTGCCAGTCGTTGCGATAACAGCGCTTTATCGCCTCGCGGGCGGCGGCGATCAGCTCCTGGTCGCGCTGGCTGAGCATCGAATAACGCTCACATGCGTCATTTCGCGAGTTCCTTCAATCCGAGCCGGATGAGCCGCGCGGCATCGGCTCCCTCGCCCGCGTTGCGCGTAGCCGCGGCGATGGCAGCCGCGGCCTGGGGCTGACCGTAGCCGAGATTGATCAGCGCCGAGACAGCGTCAACGATCGGCTGCGGCGCGCGCCTGTCCTCGACCGCGCCGGAGAGCCGGATCACCGCCGGATCGACCGTCGCATAGGCCGGAGCCTTGTCCTTCAACTCCGTAACGATCCGCTCGGCGACCTTGGGACCGACGCCGGGGGAGCGCGCGACCATGGACTTATCGCGCATGGCGATAGCGGAAGCGAGATCGGCAGGCTTGAGCGTGCCGAGCACGGAAAGCGCGACCTTCGCACCCACACCCTGCACGGTCTGCAGCAGGCGAAACCATTCGCGTTCCACGTCGGTGAGAAAACCGAACAGCCTGATCTGATCTTCGCGCACGTGCGTTTCGATTGAAAGGGCGGCGGGTTGGCCCGCGCCCGGCAGTTCCTGCAGCGTGCGCGCGGAGCATTGCACGAGGTAACCCACGCCATTGACGTCGAGGACGATGAAATCCTCGCCGTAGCTGTCGATAATACCCTTGAGCTTGCCGATCATGCGCCCCTTATCCCACTGCTTCGAGCACAGTGCTGCGGCGATGATGTGCATGGCACACCGCAATCGCAAGCGCGTCGGCCGCATCTTCCGATTGCGGATCGGCTTTCGGGAGTAGCACCCCGATCATCATGCGGATCTGTGCCTTCTCGCCGTGACCGGCACCGATTATAGTTTTCTTCACCAGATTCGGGGCGTATTCGGCGACGGGAAGTCCGGCGATCGCCGGCACCAGCATCGCGATGCCGCGCGCTTGGCCGAGCTTGAGCGTTGCAGATGCGTCCTTGTTGACGAAGGTCGCCTCCACTGCGGCTTCATTCGGCGCATGCTCATCAACCACTCGCCGCAAGCCGTCGTGAATCGCGAGGAGGCGCGCGGCGAGCCCCGCTTTCTGATCTGTTGCAACCGAGCCGCAGGCGAGGAAACTCAGGCGGTTGCCGTCGAGGGCCACCACGCCCCAGCCGGTACGGCGTAGCCCAGGATCAATGCCGAGGATGCGAATCAGGCGGCGCATGATAGCCCCGTTGATAGCGCTGCCGGCGGCAACAGCCTAGGCCGGGGGGCTCTCCAAGGGCAGCCTTCCACTTATACTCTTCGCAGAGCGGAGGCGCAGCTTAGGGCTTGGATTTGCAGCGTAAGCGCGTTTATGCACGAAGGGCCTGCACGCCCTTGACCACGTGCTATGCGGTGGAATGACCGAGCTGTCCTTGCCGGTCAGCGGGCCGTAACAGACCGGCTTGGTAATTCCTCAGCGCTGAGCTTCTGCATCAATGCGTCCGAGACTTCGAAATTGGCGTAGACGCTCTGCACGTCATCGTGCTCGTTGAGCGTCTCGATCAGCTTGAAGAGTTTCTCGCCCTGCTCGTCGTTGACAGCGACGGTGCTCTGCGGTTTCCAGACCAGTGCGGCTTTGTGCGGCTCGCCGAATTTTGCCTCAAGTGCCTTCGCCACCTCTCGCAGCGATTCCTGCGTGGTATAGATTTCATGTCCGCTCTCGTTCGACACAACGTCTTCGGCGCCTGCCTCGATCGCGGCCTCTAGCATCGCATCGACGCTTGCCACCTTGGCATCGTACTCGACCACACCGAGATGATCGAACATGAAGGAGACGGCGCCAGTCTCGGCCAAATGTCCGCCAGACTTGGTGAACGTCGCGCGGACTTCGCCGGCGGTGCGGTTGCGGTTATCGGTCAGGACCTCGACGATGATGGCAACGGCACCGGGTCCATACCCCTCGTAACGAATCTCGTCGTAGCTCTCTGCGTCTCCGCCCATCGCCTTTTTGATGGCGCGATCGATTTTGTCCTTGGGCATGTTCTCTGCGCGGGCGGCGATCACCGCCGCGCGCAGGCGCGGGTTCATGGCGGGATCGGGCGATCCCAGCTTTGCCGAGACGGTAATTTCGCGCGCGAGCTTTCCGAACAGCTTGGATTTGGCCGCATCCTGCCGCCCCTTGCGGTGCATGATGTTCTTGAATTGGGAATGGCCGGCCATAGCGTTGCTCCTCGACGGTCCGGCCCGCGCAAGAAGCGCGATCGCGCGAAGCCGCGGATGATGAAAGATCTATGGCGCGCGATAGCACGCCTCCCGTTGAAAATAGGCTGCGCCTGCGCCGAAATCCAGAAGCAGATCCAGGGCGCAAACCGGCGCCGGACGGCGTTACTCCC